>NZ_JUMS01000008.1:0-7733 GCF_001059415.1 Enterobacter sp. 940_PEND | reverse complement strand
GACCTACTGATTACAAGTCAGTTGCTCTACCTACTGAGCTAAGTCGGCATCAAGTAGCGCGCATTCTATGGATACCTGCGCGGTCATGCAACTAAAAATTTGCATAAAACGTTCTTTCGCTCACATTTTATGCGAAGAGCGTGTCGGACGCTGTAAAAGTAGTCATTTGAGGTCAAATATTCAACATATCATCGTGATTTGCACCGTATTCACCGTAGCGTGACGGCTTCCGCGTAACGCAGCGCTTTCCATCTTTTTTCTTATTATTCCCGTCATCTGGTGTTAACCTCCTGCCCATTGTCCAAAATTAACTGTGTGATGAGCCATGATCCGACAGTGTGTTGCTGGCTCACTGAAGCATGCTTATGAGCAAAAAAGAGCAAACGTTAATGACGCCTTATCTTCACTTTAACCGCAGCCAGTGGGCTGCCCTGCGTGATTCCGTCCCTATGACGCTGACGGAAGGTGAAATCGCACGGTTAAAAGGGATAAACGAAGATCTGTCCCTGGAAGAAGTGGCAGAAATTTATCTCCCCCTCTCTCGCTTGCTTAACTTCTATATCAGCTCGAACCTGCGTCGTCAGGCCGTGCTGGAGCAGTTTCTCGGGACGAACGGTCAACGCATTCCTTATATCATTAGTATCGCAGGCAGCGTGGCCGTGGGTAAAAGTACCACCGCGCGCGTCCTGCAGGCGCTGTTGAGCCGCTGGCCGGAACACCGCAGCGTGGAGCTGATTACCACCGACGGCTTCCTGCACCCGAACGAGGTGTTAAAAGAACGCGGGCTGATGAAGAAGAAGGGCTTCCCGCTCTCTTACGATATGCACCGTCTGGTGAAATTTGTCTCTGACCTGAAATCCGGCGTGCCTCACGTGACTGCACCAGTCTATTCGCACCTGATCTACGATCGCATCCCAGGTGGGGATAAAACCGTGGTCCAGCCGGACATCCTGATTCTGGAAGGTCTGAATGTGTTGCAGAGCGGGATGGACTATCCTCACGACCCGCATCACGTATTCGTCTCGGATTTCGTCGATTTTTCTATTTATGTCGATGCGCCGGAAGACCTGCTGCAAAACTGGTACATCAACCGCTTCCTGAAGTTCCGCGAAGGGGCGTTCACTGACCCGGATTCCTATTTCCACCACTATGCTCAGCTTTCTGAAGAAGAAGCGATCGGCGTGGCCACGGGGCTGTGGAATGAGATCAACTACGTGAACCTCAAAGAGAACATCCTGCCGACGCGCGAGCGTGCGAGCCTGATCCTCACCAAGAGCGAGAAGCACGCCGTCGACCAGATTCGCCTGCGGAAATAATCAAGCAGACATAAAAAAACCGGCTTAACGCCGGTTTTTTTCATTATGCCTGTGGCTTCTCGCCATTTTCATCCTGATCGACCGCGAAGCAGGCAACCAGCTGGCCGCCATAATCCTTCAGCTGCGGCTGGAGCTGGGTGCACGGACCGAAGCGGCGACTGCAGCGGGCGTTGAATGCACATCCCGGAGGCGGATTCAGCGGGCTTGGCAGTTCACCCGTCAGCTTAATACGCTCACGACGATCGTCCGGGTTCAGACGCGGCGTCGCAGACAGTAGCGCCTGGGTATACGGGTGACGAGGGTTATTAAAGATCTGGTCTTTAGTCCCCTTCTCCACGCAGCGCCCCAGGTACATCACCATCACTTCATCGGCAATATGCTCTACCACCGACAGGTCGTGGGAGATGAACACGTAAGACAGCCCCAGCTCCTGCTGGAGATCCATCATCAGGTTCAGCACCTGCGCACGCACGGATACGTCGAGCGCGGAGACCGGCTCATCGGCAATCACCACGTCCGGATCGAGCATCAGCCCGCGGGCGATCGCAATACGCTGACGCTGGCCGCCGGAGAACATGTGCGGATAGCGATCGTAATGCTCGGTTTTGAGGCCGACCTTCGCCATCATCGCCAGCGCTTTTTCACGGCGCTGCTCCTTGCTCAGATTACTGTTGATCAGCAGCGGCTCTTCCAGAATCTGCCCCACTTTTTTACGCGGGTTCAAAGAACCATACGGGTTCTGGAACACAATCTGGATTTTCTGGCGGCGCAGCTTCTGCGCCTGCGGATCGTGCTTGAGCAGATCCTGCCCCTGATAGTAGAGCTCCCCGCCGGTCGGCACTTCAATCATCGTCAGCAGACGGCCCAGCGTGGATTTGCCGCAGCCTGACTCCCCCACCACCGCCAGCGTTTTACCGCGTTCGAGGTTAAAAGATACGCCGTCCAGCGCTTTCACCAGGCGTTCAGGGGCAAACAGCCCCTTCTTCACCGGGTAGTATTTTTTCAGGTCGATGGCCTGCAACAGCGGTTGTTGCGTGGTGGCCTGTTGCGTACTCATAGTGTTGGCCTCCCGGCATCATCGAGTGGGTAGTGGCATTTCGACTGACGGCCGTCAGCAAGCTGGTTCAGCTCAGGCTCTTCTGCCCGGCATTTGTCCGTTGCATACGGACAGCGCGGATTGAGCAGACAGCCCTGCGGACGGTCATATTTACCCGGTACCACACCCGGCAGCGACGCCAGACGCGCTTTGTCCTGGGCAAACTCCGGCAGCGCGCGTAAAAGCGCCTGGGTATACGGGTGACGCGGCGCGCGGAAAATATCGTGTGAATTCCCGGTCTCGACCACCTGGCCGGCATACATCACGATGATTTTGTGCGCGGCTTCGGCCACCAGCGCCAGATCGTGCGTAATCAGCACCAGCGCCATATTCTCTTTCTGCTGCAGCGCCAGCAGCAGCTCGATGATTTGCGCCTGGATGGTCACATCCAGCGCCGTCGTCGGTTCATCCGCAATCAGCAGTTTTGGTCGACAGGCAATCGCCATCGCGATCATCACGCGCTGGCTCATCCCACCGGAGAGCTGGTGCGGGTAAACGTCCAGGCGTGATGCCGGGTCAGGAATACCCACCTGGTTCAGCAGGTCGATCGCGCGCTGGCGACGGGTTTTCTTATTCCCACCCTGATGCACCTTAATCGCTTCCATAATCTGGAAACCAACGGTGTAGCAGGGGTTCAGGCTGGTCATGGGATCCTGGAAAATCATCGCCACTTCGGCGCCCACCAGCTGGCGGCGCTGTTTCTCAGAAATGCGCTTCAGATCCTGACCGTTGAACTGCAGGTTTTCCGCCATCACGCGGCCCGGGTAATCAATCAGCCCCATGATCGCCAGCGAGCTCACTGACTTACCGGAGCCGGACTCCCCGACGATACCAACCACTTCGCCCTGATTTACGCTGTAGCTGATGCGGTCCACGGCGCGAAACGGGGTGCCTTCGTCGCCAAAGTGCACCGATAATTTATCTACATTTAATAACGCCATCTCGTGCCTCTTACTGCTTCAGTTTGGGATCAAGCGCATCACGCAGACCATCACCCATCAGGTTAAATGCCAGCACCGTCAGCAGGATTGCCAGACCCGGGAAGGTGACAACCCACCAGGCGCTTTGCGCGAACTGCAACACGTCGGAGAGCATCGTGCCCCACTCCGGTGTTGGCGGCTGCGCACCCATGCCCAGGAAGCCAAGAGCGGCCATATCAAGAATGGCGTTAGAGAAACCGAGCGACGCCTGAACAATCAGCGGCGCAAGGCAGTTAGGGAAGATATTCACGAACATCTGGCGCATCGCACCGGCACCCGCCACGCGAGAGGCGGTGACGTAATCGCGGTTCACTTCCACCAGCACCGCCGCACGGGTTAAACGCACGTAGTGAGGGAGCGCCACGAAGGTCAACGCCAGCGCGGCATTGCCTATCGACGGGCCGAAGATCGCCACCAGCACCAGCGCCAGCAGCAGGCTTGGCAGCGCCAGCATGATATCGACGATGCGCATGATGATGTTATCAACGATACCGCCGAAGTAACCGGCAACCAGGCCGAGTACAACGCCCATGATCAGCGACAGCACAACAACGAGACAGCCGACCAGCAGCGACAGGCGCGCGCCGTACATCAGACGCGACAGCACGTCGCGGCCCACGTCATCGGTACCCAGCAGGTGCGCCAGGCTGCCGCCGTCCTGCCACGCAGGCGGCGCGAGCAGCGCATCGCGGAACTGGTCCGCCGGGTTATACGGTGCGAGGAAATTCGCAAACACCGCAATCAGGATCATGATTACGACATACACCAGCCCTACCACCGCGCCTTTATTGCGCTTGAAGTAGTGCCAGAATTCCTGCAGCGGCGTCATAGGAACCGGTGCAGCGACCACTTTATTTTGAGTGACTTGTGACATGATGGTCCCTTACTTCTTATGACGAATACGCGGGTTCACCACGCCGTACAGCAAATCGACCAGCAGGTTGACGAGGATAATCATCGTCGCGACCAGCAGTACACCGCCCTGCACAACCGGATAGTCACGGCGTTGCAGCGCGTCAATCAGCCAGCGTCCAAGGCCCGGCCAGGAGAAGATGGTTTCGGTCAGGATCGCCCCCGCCAGCAACGTCCCAACCTGGAGACCGATAACGGTCACCACCGGCAGCATGGCATTACGCAGCGCATGAACGATGATGACGCGCATACGCGTCAGGCCCTTTGCGCGCGCGGTGCGGATATAATCCTCACCCAGCACTTCCAGCATCGATGAACGGGTCATTCGCACGATCACCGCCAGAGGAATGGTGCCCAGCACCATGGCAGGCAGGATCATGTGCGCCACGGCATCAATGAAGTTGCCCTCTTCGCCCCAGATAGCCGTATCAATCAGCATAAAGCCGGTGAGCGGGTTGGAGTCATCCAGGAAGACCATATCGCTGACGCGCCCGGAGACTGGCGTCAGGTTAAGCTGCACCGATACCAGCATGATCAGCATCATGCCCCACCAGAAGATAGGCATGGAGTAGCCGGTCAGCGCCAGGCCCACGGCGGTATGGTCAAAAATAGAGCCACGCTTGACGGCAGCCAGTACCCCGACAGGAATACCCACCGCAGTGGCGAAAATCATGGCGCAGATGCCAAGCTCCAGCGTCGCTTTAAAACGCGGCACGAACTCGTCCCACACCGGAAGGCGGCTTTTCAGCGAAATCCCTAAATCACCGTGCAACACGCCCCAGATATAGTGGAGGTACTGCTGCCACATCGGCTTATCGAGACCGAGTTCCGCCAGCAGCTGCGCATGGCGCTCAGGGGAAATACCACGCTCGCCCGCCATAATCATTACCGGGTCGCCGGGGATCATATGGACGAAGGCAAAAGTGAGAAGGGTGATACCGATAAACGTGGGGATAACAAGTCCCAGACGTCGGAGGATGAACTGCAACATAACCCGGATTCTCTCTGATGACGCACGACCAGTGGCGTGACGTCTGTATTGCTCACAAATGTAAATTCCCTCTCCCAGCGGGAGAGAGTTAGGGTGAGGGGATGCATGCACGCCCCTCACCCCTGCCCTCTCCAGAGGGAGAGGGAGAACACCCTACTTATTATTCAACCGATACGTTTTCGAAGTGGTGTTTGCCCAGTGGATCTACCACGTAGCCTTTCACTTCTTTACGCACTGGCTCGTACACGGTGGAGTGAGCAACAATCAGCGCCGGAGCCTGATCGTGCATAACAACCTGAGCCTGCTTGTACAGTTCAATACGTTTGTTGTGATCGTCGGTCGCACGCGCCGGCTGGATCAGGTCTTCAAACGGCTTGTAGCACCAGCGAGAGTAGTTAGAACCGTCTTTCGCCGCCGCGCAGCTGAACAGGGTGGCGAAGAAGTTGTCCGGATCCCCGTTATCACCGGTCCAGCCCATCATTACCGCCTGGTGCTCACCCGCTTTGGCGCGCTTCAGGTACTCGCCCCACTCGTAGGTCACAATCTTGGCCTGAACGCCAACCTTAGCCCAGTCAGCCTGAACCATTTCCGCCATACGGCGTGCGTTCGGGTTGTAAGGACGCTGTACCGGCATCGCCCACAGCTCAACGGTAAAGCCTTTATCCTGGCCAGCTTCTTTCAGCAGCGCTTTCGCTTTCTCAGGATCGTAGGTGTAGTCTTTAACGTCGTCGTTATAACCCCACATGGTTGGTGGGATCAGGTTTTTGGCAGCAACGCCAGCGCCCTGGTAAACCGCCTTGATAATCGCTTCTTTGTTCACCGCGTAAGTCAGCGCCTGACGCACTTTCACGTCATCAAACGGTTTCTTCTCGGTGTTAAAGGAGAGATAGCCCACGTTCAGGCCGGCCTGCTCCAGCAGGTTGATGTTCTTGTCCTGCTTCATGCGGGCGATATCAGCCGGGTTCGGGTACGGCATCACCTGACATTCGTTTTTCTGCAGTTTTGCGTAACGCACGGAAGCATCAGGCGTGATGGAGAAGACCAGACGGTCGATCTGCGGCTTGGTGCCCCAATAGCCTTCGAACGCTTTATACAGAATGCGGGAGTCTTTCTGGTACTGCAGCAGCTGGAATGGACCGGTACCGATTGGGTTCAGGTCAACTTTCTCCGGCGTGCCGGCTTTCAGCATGTTGTCCGCGTACTCTTTGGACAGAATTGAGGCGAAGTCCATGGCCAGGTCAGCCAGGAATGGCGCTTCCGGACGCGTCAGCACGAACTGAACCGTTTTATCGTCCACTTTTTTCACTTCAGCGATCAGGTCTGGCAGACCCATCCCTTCGAAGTATTCATAGCTGCCGCCAGACACTTTATGGTACGGGTTCTGAGCGTTTTTCTGACGGTCAAAGGAGAACACAACGTCGTCGGCGTTAAAGTCGCGCGTTGGTTTGAAATCTTTGCTGTCCTGCCACTTCACGCCCTGGCGCAGGTGGAAGGTATAGGTTTTGCCGTCTTCGCTGACGTCCCACTTCTCGGCCAGACCCGGAATTACTTCCGTGGTACCGGTTTTGAATTCAACCAGACGGTTATAGATCGGTACAGAGCTTGCGTCGTAAGTCGTACCAGAGGTAAAGAGCTGTGGGTTAAAGCCTTCCGGCGAGCCTTCAGAACAGTAAACCAGGGTTTTTGCCTGTACGCTTGCTGCCACGGTCATAGCCACCAGGCTCAGACCAAGCTTCAGCATCCCTGACTTCTTCAAGGAAATACTCATTATTCTGCTCCAATGTGATGTTTTGCTTTGTTGTGTTACGCCGCCAGACCTTTATTTATTTTTTACCCGGTCCGGTCGGTGATGCCCGAAGGCTTTAAAGGGATGGAGAATCCTTTCAGAAGAGCGTTTGAGTTGCAGCGCAGATCGTCCCTGAAATGCCCCTCATGCCCTACAATCTGTCAACAGAATGTGAAAACGTCAATACAGGTGACGGGGATTTACGCTGAGTGTGAGAAACCGCAAACAAAGATTAAAAAAACTATGCATGCCAGTTTTCAGCAGGGAAATTTATGCTACTCGCTATCTTGCAGCACAAGTCTCTTCATATTTCGCAACAATCAGTGATTAACTTTTATTCAGAATGGGTAAATTTTCTTGCAGAATGGTGATTATCTGAGCACTAAATACCGCGAACGTTAAAACGCACAGCGAAAAATGCTGAGGTTATCCATAAGCAACGCGAAAAAAGATCAATCTATATATAAAAAAATACAATGGATTATGTCACAAAATCGTTAACAGGCAGGGAGAAGCAGGCCTAAGGGGCGTTTTGGATACTCTGACGGGATAAGATCATAATGCAAAAAGGGCTAACCTTGCGGTTAGCCCTTTTCAGAATGTGGTCGGCGAGAGAGGATTCGAACCTCCGACCCACTGGTCCCAAACCAGT
>NZ_JUMS01000096.1:0-15257 GCF_001059415.1 Enterobacter sp. 940_PEND | reverse complement strand
GGCCTGGGCATGCTGATGCTGCTGCTCGGGGTAACGGCACTCTGGCTGCGCTACAAAAAACGCGTGTATTCGTCGCGCCCCTTCCTGTGGTTTGCGCTGCTGATGGGGCCAACCGGGCTGATTGCCATCCTGGCCGGGTGGATCACCACCGAAGTGGGCCGCCAGCCGTGGGTGGTCTACGGACTCCAGCGAACGAAGGATGCGGTATCTGCCCACGGTGACCTGCATATGAGCGTGAGCCTGCTGGCCTTCTTCGTCGTCTATACCTCGGTATTCGGCGTGGGTTACAGCTATATGGTGCGCCTCATCCGAAAAGGCCCGCAGCCGCATGAATCTTTCGCCACCGAGTCCGACGGACGTCCGGCGCGCCCGCTTTCTGCCGTCACAACTGAACATAAGGAGCAGCCATAATGGGTATCGATCTTTCCATTATCTGGTTTGTCATCATCGTCTTCGCCACGCTGATGTATATCGTGATGGACGGTTTTGATCTGGGGATCGGTATTCTGTTCCCGGCCACGCAGAACGCCGACGATCGCGACGTGATGGTCAACAGCGTCGCGCCGGTCTGGGACGGAAATGAAACCTGGCTGGTGCTTGGCGGTGCCGCCCTGTTCGGCGCATTCCCGCTGGCCTATGCGGTGATCGTTGATGCCCTCACCATTCCGCTAACATTAATGCTGATCGGACTTATTTTCCGCGGGGTGGCATTTGAGTTTCGCTTTAAAGCCACGCCGGCCCACCGCCCCTTCTGGGATAAGGCGTTTATTGGCGGTTCCATTCTGGCAACGTTCACCCAGGGCGTGACGGTAGGCGCCGTTATTAACGGCTTTACCGTCACCGGCCGGGCCTATACCGGCGGCCCCTTTGACTGGTTTACCGCGTTTAACCTGTTTTGCGGCGCGGGGCTGGTGGTGGCTTATGCGCTGTTAGGCTCTACCTGGCTGGTGATGAAAAGCGAAAACGCGCTGCAGGAGCAGATGCGTGAGGTGTCGAAAACGCTGTTAATCGTGCTGCTGGCGTTTATTGCGGCGATCAGCCTCTGGACGCCGCTGGCGCAACCGGCCATCGCCGCGCGCTGGTTCACGCTGCCGAATCTGTTTTACCTGCTGCCGGTCCCCGCTCTGGTGGTGATTTTTAGCCTGTACCAGTGGCGCTGCCTGAATAATCCCGCCAGCCATAGCCGTCCGTTTATCCTGACGCTGGGGCTGATATTCCTCGGCTTTAGCGGGCTTGGGATCAGCATCTGGCCGCATATTATTCCACCGTCGATCACCCTGTGGCAGGCCGCCGCCCCGACGCAAAGCCAGGGCTTTATGCTGGTGGGCGCGCTGTTGATCATTCCCGTTATTCTGGTCTACACCTTCTGGAGCTACTACGTGTTTCGCGGCAAAGTTCAGCATGGGGAGGGTTATCACTGATGCAACAACCGGTATGGAAAAGATTACTGTGGCTGGCCGTTATCTGGGGCGGCAGCGTACTGGCGCTGACTGCTGTCAGTATGCTCTTCCGCATGCTAATGACGGCAGCAGGATTTAAATCGCATTAACGTCATTCCGGGCAACCGCTGCGTTGCCCGGTACTTCTCCCCGCACTTTCAGATAAACCCCATTAACGCACGGCAGAGTATCGTTACACTGGAAAAAGATTCACGGTATTTATAGTTTGAGAAGAAAAATGAAAAAGCTCATTGCGTTAAGCGTTATTAGTTTTGTCCTTACCGGCTGCGTTAATCCGGGTAAAGCCTCCGTACAGCCGGAGCAACTTAAAAACCACCGCTTTGTGCTGGAAAACGTAAACGGTAAGGCCGTGAAGACCGCGACAACGCAACCTGAGATCGGTTTTAGCGCGCTGCCAGATATCAGCCTGGTTAATAACATCAGCGTTTCTGGCCAGATGTGTAACCGCTTCAACGGACAGGGGAAATTGTCCGAAGGCGAGCTTAAGGTTAAAACGCTCGCCATGACGCGCAAGCTCTGTACCGAGCCGCAGCTGAATGAGCTGGATCAGGCCATCGGCGACATGCTGCGCAAAGGGGCGCAGGTCGACCTGACTGAGGACCAGTTAACGCTGGCGACAGCCGATAAAACGCTGATGTTTAAGCGTGTAGAATAATCAGTAGTTACCGCAGCTTCCAACGGCAAGCGACTGTTCGCTACAGCGTTTGCCGTTTGGCAAGGCGCACATCCCAATAGCAGAACCATCAAGCTGGCGGGCGACAGACAGCGAACCGCCAATCATCGCGCAGTTGGCCTGACCTGAACTGGACATTGCCGCTTTCATTCCCGGCGCCACGTGGGCTGCCGTTGCCTGCTGGACTGGCTCACTGCTACATGCCGACAACAATAACGCGGCACACCCTACCCAAAATGCTGAACGCATGCTCTCTCCCCCATGAATAATGCGAAACCTATGCATAATAGGCATCACATCCCGTGTCGTCGAGAGCGGAAGTGCGTATTTATGCGCTTCAGAAACAATTTCTCGCAATTTTTTCGCCAAAAGTTTGATCTACTCATTGATGGCAAGAATACCAAGGACACAAAAGCGAAAATCGTAAAATCCCCCGTTTGCTAGAATACACAGATAATATTCAGGGTTTGTTGCCGTAATACAGACCCCTATTTTTTGCGCAATGTAAGGGTGTTGTCCTATGCAAACTATTGACGGTAATGGTGCAGTTGCCTCAGTCGCGTTTCGCACCAGTGAAGTTATCGCCATCTACCCGATTACGCCAAGTTCTACCATGGCCGAGCAGGCGGATGCCTGGGCGGGTAACGGGTTAAAAAACGTCTGGGGCGATGTCCCGAGAGTGGTTGAGATGCAGTCTGAAGCCGGTGCGATTGCCACGGTACACGGCGCCCTTCAGACCGGCGCGCTTTCCACGTCGTTTACCTCCTCACAGGGATTGCTGTTAATGATCCCTACGCTTTACAAACTCGCCGGTCAGCTGACGCCATTCGTTCTGCACGTTGCCGCGCGTACCGTTGCCACCCACGCGCTCTCTATCTTTGGCGACCACTCCGACGTGATGGCCGTGCGCCAGACCGGCTGCGCGATGCTGTGCGCCAGCAGCGTTCAGGAAGCCCAGGACTTTGCCTTAATTTCGCATATCGCCACGCTCAAAAGCCGCGTGCCGTTTATTCACTTCTTTGATGGTTTCCGCACCTCTCACGAAATTAATAAAATCGTCCCGCTGGCTGACGATACTATCCTGAATCTGCTACCGCAGGCGGAAATCGACGCGCATCGCGCCCGGGCTCTTAATCCTGAACACCCGGTTATTCGCGGGACATCGGCGAACCCGGATACCTATTTCCAGTCCCGCGAGGCCACGAACCCCTGGTACAACGCGGTTTACGACCATGTTGAACAGGCAATGAATGACTTTGCCGCCGCAACCGGCCGGGAGTACAAACCGTTTGAGTACTACGGACATCCGCAGGCGGAACGGGTGATTGTGCTGATGGGGTCAGCCATTGGGACCTGTGAAGAGGTGGTTGACGAGCTGCTGACGCGCGGCGAAAAAGTTGGCGTGCTTAAGGTGCGTCTCTATCGTCCGTTCTCGGCTAAACATCTGCTTTCGGCTCTCCCTGAAAGCGCCCGCGCTGTGGCGGTGCTCGACCGTACCAAAGAGCCGGGCGCGCAGGCGGAACCCCTCTATCTGGACGTAATGACCGCCCTGGCAGAAGCCTTTAATCAGGGCGAACGTGAAACGCTGCCGCGCGTTATAGGGGGGCGCTATGGTTTGTCCTCCAAAGAGTTTGGGCCGGACTGCGTGCTGGCGGTATTCAACGAGTTAAGCGAAGCGAAACCCAAGCCGCGCTTTACCGTCGGCATTTATGATGATGTGACCAACCTGTCCCTGTCGCTGCCGGAAAATACCCTGCCCTCGACCGCCAAACTTGAGGCGCTGTTCTATGGTCTGGGCAGCGACGGCAGCGTCTCCGCGACCAAAAACAACATCAAAATTATCGGCAACTCAACGCCATGGTACGCTCAGGGGTACTTCGTTTACGACTCCAAAAAAGCAGGCGGCCTGACCGTTTCCCACCTGCGCGTGAGCGAGCAGCCCATCCGCTCCGCGTATCTTATTTCTCAGGCTGATTTTGTTGGCTGCCACCAGCTGCAGTTTATCGATAAATACCAGATGGCCGAGCGCCTGAAGCCCGGCGGTATTTTCCTCCTCAATACGCCGTACAGCGCAGACGAAGTCTGGGGGCGCCTGCCGCAGGAAGTTCAGGCGGTGCTGAACCAGAAAAAAGCCCGTTTCTACGTGGTCAACGCCGCAAAAATTGCCCGCGAATGTGGCCTGGCTGCGCGTATTAATACCGTTATGCAGATGGCCTTCTTCCATCTGACCAACATCCTGCCGGGCGACAGCGCGCTGGCGGAACTGCAGGGCGCGATTGCCAAAAGCTACAGCAGCAAGGGCCAGGAGCTGGTCGAACGCAACTGGCAGGCGCTGGCGCTGGCGCGCGAATCGTTGTTTGAGGTTCCGCTGCAGCCGGTGAATGCGACAAGCCCGAACCGCCCTCCGGTGGTGTCCGATGCGGCGCCTGATTTCGTGAAGACCGTGACGGCGGCGATGCTGGCCGGTCTGGGCGATGCCCTGCCCGTCTCTGCGCTACCGCCGGATGGCACCTGGCCGATGGGCACCACGCGCTGGGAAAAACGCAACATTGCCGAAGCGATCCCCATCTGGAAAGAAGAGCTGTGTACCCAGTGCAACCACTGCGTTGCGGCCTGCCCGCACTCTGCCATTCGAGCCAAAGTGGTATCACCGGAAGAGATGGAAGCCGCGCCGGCCAGCCTGCATTCGCTGGATGTGAAATCTCGCGATATGCGCGGACAGAAATACGTTCTGCAGGTCGCGCCGGAAGATTGCACCGGCTGTAACCTGTGCGTCGAGGTCTGTCCGGCGAAAGACAGGCAGGATCCGGAGATCAAAGCCATCAATATGATGTCGCGTCTGGAGCACGTTGAAAAGGAGAAGGTCAATTATGACTTCTTCCTGAATCTGCCGGAAATCGATCGCAGCAAACTGGAACGTATTGATATTCGTACGTCACAGCTGATTACGCCGCTGTTTGAGTACTCTGGCGCCTGCTCCGGCTGCGGTGAAACGCCGTATATCAAGCTGCTTACCCAGCTGTACGGTGACCGGATGCTGATTGCTAACGCTACCGGCTGTTCGTCCATCTACGGGGGCAATTTGCCTTCTACGCCGTACACCACCGACGCGAATGGGCGCGGTCCGGCGTGGGCAAACTCGCTGTTCGAGGACAACGCCGAATTCGGCCTGGGCTTCCGCCTGACAGTCGACCAGCACCGCGCGCGCGTGATGCGCCTGCTGGAGCAGTTTGCCGGACAGATCCCCGCGGAGCTCAATGACGCGCTTCACGCGGACGCGACGCCAGAAGAACGTCGTGAGCAGGTTGCTGAGCTGCGCCACGCGCTGCAGGGCGTGACGGGGGCTGAACAGCTGCTGACCGACGCTGACGCCCTGGTCGAAAAATCAATCTGGCTGATTGGCGGCGACGGCTGGGCTTACGATATCGGCTTTGGCGGGCTGGATCACGTGTTGAGCCTGACCGAAAACGTCAACATCCTGGTTCTGGATACGCAGTGTTATTCCAACACCGGCGGCCAGGCGTCGAAAGCCACGCCGTTAGGCGCGGTAACGAAATTCGGCGAACACGGTAAACGCAAGGCGCGCAAAGATCTCGGCGTGAGCATGATGATGTACGGTCACGTTTACGTCGCGCAAATCTCGCTGGGTGCCCAGCTTAACCAGACGGTGAAAGCGATTCAGGAAGCGGAAGCGTATCCTGGCCCGTCGCTGATCATTGCCTACAGCCCTTGTGAAGAGCATGGCTACGATCTGGCCCTCAGCCACGACCAGATGCGTCAGCTGACAGCGACCGGCTTCTGGCCGCTGTACCGGTTCGACCCGCGTCGTGCTGACGAGGGTAAATTACCGCTGGCGCTGGATTCGCGTCCGCCTTCGGACGCACTGGCCGAGACGTTAATGCAGGAACAGCGATTCCGTCGCCTTAACGCCCAGCAGCCGGAAGTGGCTGAACAGCTCTGGAAAGATGCCGCTGCTGATCTGCAAAAACGCTATGACTTCCTGGCGCAGATGGCGGGTAAAGCCGAAAAACCGACCAGCGACTAGTTACCCTGCCCGGCTTGTCCGGGCATTTTTTTGCCATAAAAAAAGCCCGGCGTATACACACCGGGCGAATCCAGATAATCATTGAATATCTATTTAGTTTCCTTAATAGCATTCACGTTAATTATGGATGAATCATCTTACAGGCATATAACGCCGGCTAGATTAGCTTAATTAACGCCTGATTTATAATTTAAATTTAATATAGTTACTTTTAAATCATTCATCAAACCAATGACCATTTCCGCCGTTTTATTCGGTTTAGATTTTACTTAGTTCGTAACAATTATATTTTATTACTCTTACACGGGAGTGATTTAGCATGAGACAACTTTCTCATTTTGAAAGTTCAACAGGTAATTAAATAAAAACAACTGCAAAGGAATATCACAATGCAAAGAAAAGTACTGGCTCTGATGATTCCGGCTCTGTTAATGGCTGGTTCTGCACATGCAGCAGAAATTTATAATAAAGACGGTAACAAATTAGATCTGTATGGAAAAGTAGATGGTCTGCACTACTTTTCCGATAACAAAGGTGCTGACGGCGATCAAACCTATATGCGTCTGGGTTTCAAAGGTGAAACCCAGATCAACAACACGATGACCGGCTATGCGCAGTGGGAATACAACATTCAGGCTAATAACACGGAAGGGTCTGATAATCAGTCCTGGACCCGTCTGGCCTTCGCCGGTGTAAAAGTGGGTGACTACGGCTCCTTCGATTACGGTCGTAACTACGGTGTCCTGTACGACGTGGAAGGCTGGACCGATATGCTGCCTGAGTTCGGTGGCGACTCCTACACCAAAGCCGACAACTTCATGACCGGCCGCGCCAACGGTGTGGCAACCTACCGTAACACCGACTTCTATGGTCTGGTGCAGGGCCTGAACTTTGCGCTGCAGTACCAGGGCAAAAATGAAGACGCCAGCAACAACCAGGAAGGCACCAACAACGGTCGCGACACGCGTCACGAGAATGGTGACGGCTTCGGTATTTCTACCACCTATGACTTCGGCATGGGGATTACTGCAGGGGCCGCGTATACCTCTTCTGACCGCACCAACGAGCAGGTCATGAATACCACAGCAGGTGGAGACAAGGCGGATGCCTGGACGGCGGGCCTGAAGTATGACGCCAATAACATCTATCTGGCGGCAATGTATTCTGAAACCCGCAATATGACACCGTATGGTGATAATACCGACGCCGTGGCGAACAAAACCCAGAACTTCGAAGTGACCGCGCAGTACCAGTTCGACTTCGGCCTGCGTCCGTCCGTTTCCTACCTGCAGTCGAAAGGTAAGGACCTGGGCAACGGCCAGGGCGACCAGGATCTGGTTAAATACGCTGACGTAGGGGTCACCTATTACTTCAACAAAAACATGTCCACCTACGTTGATTACAAAATCAACCTGCTGGATGAAGATGACAGCTTCTACAAAGACAACGGCATCAGCACTGATGATGTTGTAGCGTTAGGCCTGGTTTACCAGTTCTGATGGTCAGAGCCCGCATAATCATGCGGGCTCGCTTGTTTTTTGAAGTTCGTCACAATAGACAGCTTAAGAAAGGGGTTGGTTGAGGGAAAGTTGAAAGTAAGCTGGTTAAACTGCGGTGATAGCCCTTTTATCACTAAGGATAACAACGTTGTTTGGTCGTGTATCCCTTGCCGTACTTACCCTTTTAGCATTGCTGTGGATGGCGTTAATTTTTGATTTTGGTGATATCGTCGGGCATCTCGGCGCGCTGTTAAACCATCTGGATGGCAGTTAACAGGGTTGCCTGGGAAATAAAAAGCCACCAGCAGTGCCGGTGGCGGGTAAACGCGTATGTCGCGTTATTTTTTCACAGGTTGAGGCTTTTTATCACCTGATTCAGGGGCCTCTCGCGGATCGTCTTTTTCAACACAGAGCATAGTTTCTCCTGTTTCAGTTACCCACTGCCTACTATAGCCGGAGGAGTAAAAGAGTGGCCAGGCGGCAATCATGCCTGCTCTTCACCTTTCTCGCGAAAAGAAAGATATCCAAATACCCCACTTTCCCCATCCATGGGATGGTTAACGCCGTCCATCACCTTCACCTCTGGAAAATCAAAAGGAGAAACGTTTTCAAAACAGGCGACATTAACGCCATATTCGTTTGGGTTAGAACGTCGCTGATGGAACGTGTAAATCCCGCACACCGAGCAGAAGAAATGCCGTGCCGTTCCCGTGTTAAAGCGGTACTCGGTGAGCTTATCTTCACCTTTGGTCACCTTAATGCCTGACAACGGCGCAGAAACGACGACCGCGCCCCGCATACGACAAAAGGAACAGCTGCAGCGCCGGGCGGTGTTCAGCCCATCGGTAAGTTCAACGGTGAACGCCACAGCGCCGCAATGGCACTTCGCATTTCGTCTTTCAGACATGGGCTATACCCCTTTTCTCACCAGCTCGGCAGCCTTAACGAAAACCTCATCTTCTACGCCATCGCCTTTTTGCCTGCCGAGCCTGACCAGTTCATCGACAATGCTGTTGCGATGGATCGGTTTCTGCGCTGAAACCAGCCCAATAACGGCGGCCCCAATCGCCAGCCCCACTAATCCGGTTTGTTCATCTTTGTTTTTCATATTCATGCTCCTGGTACAACAAACAAGCGTAGCAGGAATACGGTAAAACGAAATGCCGGACAGATGCTCTGTGAATGTTATTTAAACAGTTCAGAGAGGTACGACTTCCAGAATCGACAGATACGAACGGGTGTCTATTATTTTGTTCAGCTTCAGATTGCTCTGTTCAAACAAGGCCTGATACTCAGACTCTGTTCGTGCTCGTCCTCCATCAAAGCTTGTTAACAGAAGAAGGTCAATTTCAAATCGTCCCTGTTCATTATTTTCTTTTTTAATAAGCGGTTCAAAAATTAATAAGCGGGAGTTATCTTTCATTGCATTTCTGCAGCACTGAAGTATCTGTACCGCCTTCTCATCAGGCCAGTCCATGAGGATATACTTAAGCAGATAAATGTCCGCTGCAGGACAGGCTTCAAAAAAGCTCCCATTAACGGTTTCCCATCGACGATTATCATTTAACAGGTGCAGTCGATTTCGCTCAAGCACATCTTTTTGATCAAAAAGGATCCCCGACAGGGTCGGATTTCGACGTAAAACAGCCAGCAATAAGTTACCCAGCCCGCCGGCGATATCGGCAACCACGGCGTTTTGCGGGAACGAATAGCTATCTGCGATGACTTCATTTTCTACGGATGACATAGAGGCCATACCCGCATGAAAAACGTTGCTGTCAGTCATCGTGTCGTCATGCTGCCAGTATTCGTAAAAAGGCTTGCCAAACAAATCATTAAAAACAGGTTTGCCGTGCAATATCTCATCCATTTTAGCCGCTGGCTGCCAGAATGTTGGGTCTGTCAGCATGAGCACCGCCGCACGCAAGGAAAATTCATGCTCAGAACAGAGGAATTGCGCTGAATGGCTAAGACTGTATTCAGCTTCAGATAATTCGTTGAAAACTCCACGAGAGGACAATAAGCGCATGATTCGATGAAGATAGTTAGCGTCTACATTCAACTCCTTCGCCAGTTGCTTGACGGATTTTTTTCCTTCAACCAGACGATCTGCGACGCCTAATACCGCGACGGCTCGAAGTGCTGCCTGCCAGACAAAACCCATGCTTTGCTCTAACAGACACATTCCTTCTTTACGGCTTAGTAAATCCAGACTATTACGTTGCGACATTTTCTGCTCCTTACCAGTAAAGATGTGTTGAACAACTAAAACGCCGCTAGCAAGCGTAAGTCTGGTAATGAGCTTTATCCATAACGTCAGAAAGGATTATTTATGCGGTTTTGTACCGTTTAGCATACAGTCCGTTTAAATACGTAAAAAACCAAGGCCACTTACCTTTAATATTTAATAGTAATGCATTACAACTATTAACTTAAAAATGATTGCGTTACATCCTAAAAAATGCCTGTCGTAATACAGGCATTTCATAGTTAGAATCTCGGCGCCAGTCCATATTTTGGCGTTTTGATATTTGCCGCCCAAATTTTGATATCGTTTTGCAGAAGAATAGTGAAATCAGATCTCAGGTGCATCACCATGCCATTGACGCTTTCCGCGTCCACCACTGAAAAATGTTCAATTCTGTTTTTCCCTATCTGGACACAATTATATTTTGCGGGCAGCACTTTACCGTTCACATTAAGCGGCAGATTATTCTCACCACAGCGGCCTTCAGTAATATAAGATACCAGTAAATTAGCGGATTTTCTCCCAGGCTGGGAGACGCTCACCATGACAGGGAAACCTTCCGATGTCTGTGTCATATCATAAAGGACCGCATTTTTTATATACCAGGTATTATATTCCCG
This sequence comes from Enterobacter sp. 940_PEND, assembly GCF_001059415.1. Lineage (NCBI taxonomy): Bacteria > Pseudomonadati > Pseudomonadota > Gammaproteobacteria > Enterobacterales > Enterobacteriaceae > Enterobacter > Enterobacter sp. 940_PEND. The sequence continues at coordinate 4,712 of NZ_JUMS01000096.1, read as the reverse complement.
CTCCTGAAAAGCAGACCAGGAAGGCGCAGAAAAGAGCACCAGCACTGCCAGGATAAGAGATTCTATTTTCATGGGATGTTGTCGTCCGTGTTGTTGCACGTATTATTCAGATTGTGCAAAAAACAGCAACCACTTAAGAATAGTCCTACTACTATTGGCAGTGATGAAGGAATGAATTAAAGATATGCCTTACCGTCAACGGTCCCTGCCAACGCTCATAAAAGAGAATAAGAAGAAAAATGATAAACGGCCGCCATCATGGCGATGCTGACGACGACGCTGATGAAAAAGTAGCTTTTGAAGGGCTGCTTTTGGGTTTTATGGCGAAAGAGCTGTTGACCGACAATGGCGCCAGGCCAGCCACCTGTCACGCCAAATACCAGCATTGTCGCTTCCGGAACCCTGCGCATCCCCTTCCGCGCCGCCATTTTATCGGCGCCATACATGACCAACGTCATCACGTTGATCGCCAGAAACCACATGAACAGAGGATGGGTGGTAAGAAGGCTGCCGATCGCAGCGAAAATCAGGAGTAAATAACAAAAGCGATTAAGGGTCATAGCACCAGTCACGGGGTGTTTACAGTTTGGATAACCCATTATACGCTAGCTGACGAAAATCTCAGAGTGAGACGGCTATTCTAAAAGCAAACTGCGCCCCGGGCCTTTACTGGTTAACATTTAAACAGCGGTAATAAGTAAGCATTATTTCATTTTGCTTTAGCAGCCAGCATTTTTTTCTTAAAAAATTAACCTGAAACATCTTACGTCGAAAACACAGCGTAAGCGCATTGTTTTAACAAAACAACAAGTATTGCATCCATTAATCTAAAGAGGGGTGCGACAATATTGATTAGAATCAAATTAAACGTTAGGCAGCTAATATTCAAGTTCGCCCATCCGCTTCATATTTTCAAAAACAATGTTGAAAACAATTAATTTGACCATTCGGTCAATGCATAACAAAATATTGCCGTGGTTAAAGCAATAATGGTCTGCATTTTTTGGGGGATGATGTCCCCCCTTTTTATTTTCTCAGAAACAACTAAACAAACATTATTCCACCCTGATCTTAACTTTTGGCTTCGACAAGAGAACTTTGACCAGTTCCTTGAAAGGAAGAGGTTTGTAAAAGAAATACCCCTGTAAAAACCGGATATGATTGCGTGTGAGGTAATCGAGCTGCTCTTCTGTTTCAACGCCTTCCGCCACGATGCTAATTGAGAGTTTTTTGGCCAACTCCAGTACCGAATCAAGGATTAGCGTTGAGTCCTCATTCGCGTTAACCCTGGCAACAAAGCTCTGGTCGATTTTAATGTAATCAATATGCAGATCCTGCAGATAGGACAGGCCGGAATAACCCGTACCAAAGTCATCCAGCGCAATGGCAAATCCATTGTTATGTAACTCATTCAATGTATTAACGAGATGTGCATCAATGTCGAGTGGTTCACGCTCCGTCACTTCAACGACAAGGTTAAGATCCTGTTGAGTAAAGCTGCGCTTGTAGTGGAGACACTCTTCAACAAAGGTGGACGCAACGATATGAGAAGCGCTGAAGTTAATCCCTACGTGAAACCCTTCAGGCAGCAATGTCGCAATAGCATTCATGTGTATTGCAACCTGCCTCATTAAGCTCTGAGTCAAAGGAATAATTAAACCGGACTTCTCAGCAAGAGGAATGAAGGACGCGGGAGAAATAAAACCTGATTGAGGATGCTTCCATCTGGCCAGCACTTCCACACCCCGTAAGGTTCCCTCTTTGCCGCTCACAACGGGTTGGTAATACGGAATAATTTCATTTCTGTAAATGGCGATGCGCAGTGACTCTTCGGGTGAGACATCCTTAGAAATATAGCGTTGAAGAATATAAGCAGAGAGAGACGATATTATCAGCAGGAATAGCACCACGCCTCCGGCTCGATTGAATAATCTCTTAAGGCTAAAAAGAGGTGGAGAGTTAAATTGTACCGAGAAAGGATAACCAGAGGCTTTTACCCTTAATAGCTGTTTCTTCGTAGGGTCTGCCGTCGTAACATCGCCTGTCAGGCCTAAAAGGTTATTGCCTACTCTCAGGGAATATTCAACGCCATTTAATGGCATATCCAGCGCATCACGGATATGGCTATCGCTGATGCTAACGATGATTCGGCTTCCGGCGTGAATTGTCTGGTATAAGAGAACCGGAAGACCGTTGACGGTACTGGCCGAAGGGACGAGGAGCAGTGATGACTCAGGCAGGATTGAGCTGTTGACCAACAATACGCGGTTTCCCGGTAACGAGGAGCACCAGACCGCATCATTTTTCAGAATAACGATCGTTCTCAGGTGAGGCTGTAATGCCGCCTCGGTGCCCAGCCGATATTGCCCTTCAGCATCACACTCATTCTCGGCAAGTTGCATTGCCATCTCAGTCGCATGACGAGCTTCTTTAAGAATAACATTCATGTTCCGCACGACGTAGTGCGCCTCTGCCAGGCTATCAGCCCGTGCAGAATACCAGACCTGTAAATTGATGATAAAAACGCCGAGCAAGAACATTGTTGTGGCTGCAGCTACGGGGATAGATGCATGGCGCATTTAGGCTTCTCGATTTAAGTGAAGTAGCCGCTTCAACGATGGTGAAGTGATTGAATTGTCATTGTCTTAAGCATGGTCGATAACGTAATAATTACCATGCCAGGTGTCAGAAATGTTCTTGCCAGCCTGATTGAGGGGAAACAAAAGGCCGCCGAACGGCAGCCCTGGTGGATAAATGTCTATTAATATCGCTTTATTGTATTGATCGGGGTTCTTTCTGACCAGTCTGGCCTTTCGCCGGCCATGATTGCACGCTGTTGCGTTGGCGTCACAGACTGGGTTATTTCAGGCATTGACTTGTATTCGGGTTGTTTAGGTGGACTGAGAACCAGATCGGAGCTACAGCCTGACAGCAGGAAAATAGCCAGTAGAGATGAGCTAAGCTTGAACACGTTAAACCCTTCCAATGGGATAAAATTTTAAGAAAAAGCGTGGTGCTGAACATACATAGCCTAATCCAAATATATTCACAAGGTCAATGCGCACACCCCTTTTTCCTGCCCCGGACTCGCAGAGGCGAACATCAAGCCGACGACTTTTTATCGAAAATTGACAGCAGATTCAACGTGACCGGAAATGCGCCGCGAAAGCCATCCGGATGGCTAAAATAACGTTTGCTTATTAACTCAGTCCGTGCCTTAATGATTTAGTTGGTTCGATGTAATATCGAATACAATATTTTACCACGCAGTCCTCATAACCAGGCGCTATCGCTGATATCCCCTCCTTTTGAGTCCATACGTTTTAGTCATTTCTTATCATTTAAAGTGTCTTTAAAGGAGTATTTATGCCTTCACGAATTCAAGGTCTGGTTAAGTGGTTTAATGAAGATAAAGGCTTTGGCTTTATCTCCCCCCTTGATGGCAGTAAAGATGTTCTTGTTCGTTTCTCTGCCCTGCAGGGAGAAAGGTTTAATACACTATTTGAAGGTCAGAAAGTCGAATTTGCGATTCTAAGCGGCGATAAAGGCCCTTCTGCTGCAAATGTAATTCTTTTAGATAGATAAGTTTATCAATGGCCCGTGATTACCAACAAGGTTTCCTGAGTAAACGGGCCCTGGATTATATGACTGTTATTGATAGCAACAGTCAGCATATTTTCTTAACGAGTACGCTAACCAATGTGATGAAGTGCAGAACTGCTGCATGAATGGTCTAAAACTCAAAGTTAACTCATTTTGTCAACAACTTTGGTTTAGAATCGTTGGGTAGATTTAAACAAAACGTGGCAGTACGGGCAGACAAGTTGAGCGCCCTTTTGCACGCGATTAAAACTATGCTCTGAATCTTTAGAGCAATTTGGGCATGAACATTTGACTAAATGATTTCGATGGGATTGTGTTTTTTTACGTCCAGACATAGGCATCTCCTAATTTTACGGAGTGCCACCATACACTTTAAAGCTAAGCAATGCTTGCTTTAGTTTTGGAAAGATCTCAAAAACACAGGGTGATTTATGAAGAATGTAATCGTTTTTTTCAATGGGAGACCAGGTAAAGTTGTCACAGTGCAACAAGCAACTAAGTCCGTAAGACAAGAATATCCGGACGGTGAAGAAATACACCTTCAGATTATGTCTGCCGGTTTCCCGTCTTTAACCGGCGATCGTAGCTTTGTCTACGTTGCCTCTGATAGAGAACTCACTTCTCAGAAGATACTTGATGCCGCAAAAATCCATTTGTAATCAGCATTTCCGGCTAGTTCTCTGTACTTCACAAAAGGAAAGATAAAACCTCAGTAAAATCACCAGTATTTTCAGTGAGCGTTTTTAGGCTTTATCTATTGAATTAAAAAAACAAAAATGCCTTACTATTAAAGCCTGCTAAATGCAGGCGTTTTTTTATAAAACCTGCAAATATAACCCTCTCATCTTTATTTAAACAACACTGACTAAAACTCGACACTTCTTTTCATTAAAATTTTGCTTTTTGCTGGAACTAATGCAAAAGAAATGAGTCAAATGAAGACCCTTACCAGAAAAGATTATTTTATGACATCTTATATTGTAGTAACCACTGTTGCCGTTGTGATGGGGTTGATAACGTTGAGTCTGATTAAAGTTTGGATTAGCACATCGAACAATCCGGTGATGCTGCCAACTTACTGATTTAGTGTATGATGGTGTTTTTGAGGT
>NZ_JUMS01000095.1:0-27102 GCF_001059415.1 Enterobacter sp. 940_PEND | reverse complement strand
CCGGCGGCGTGTGTGCCGTTGTTCCGTGTCAGTGGAGGCGCATTATAGGGCGTTATTCCGAAGCCGCAAGGGTAAAGTGAAAATTATTTACTAACCGCTCACTTTCCAGGCAATATTTACTCCAGACCTCAATTTTCGCCTGGTTTTTAAACAAAAACGAGCCGCAAGCGGCTCGTTTTTGCGTTTTGTGACTTACTGCACTGCCACAATGCGATCGTCGTTGGCTTCCAGACGGATAACTTTGCCCGGAATCAACTCTCCGGAGAGGATCTGCTGCGCCAGCGGGTTTTCGATCTGCTGCTGGATAGCACGTTTTAATGGACGCGCACCGTACACCGGATCGTAACCATTCTCACTCAGCAGCTTCAGGGCCTCGTCTGAGATGTGAATTTCATACCCACGCTCTTCCAGACGTTTGTACAGACGCTGCAGCTGGATCTGTGCAATCGACGCAATATGTTTCTCACCCAGAGGATGGAATACCACAACTTCATCAATACGGTTGATGAACTCAGGACGGAAGTTATGGCTGACGACACCGAGCACCAGATCCTTCATATGGCTATAGTCCAGTTCACCGAAACGTTCCTGAATCAAATCGGAACCCAGGTTCGAGGTCATGATGACAACCGTATTACGGAAGTCGACCGTTCTCCCCTGCCCGTCGGTCAGACGACCATCGTCCAGGACCTGAAGCAGAATGTTGAACACATCCGGGTGCGCTTTTTCCACTTCATCCAGCAGGATGACGGAATAAGGGCGACGGCGAACCGCTTCCGTCAGATAACCACCTTCTTCATAACCTACGTATCCCGGAGGCGCACCGACCAGACGTGAGACGGAGTGTTTCTCCATAAACTCAGACATGTCGATACGCACCATCGCATCGTCGCTGTCGAACATAAAGTTAGCCAGCGCTTTACACAGCTCGGTCTTACCGACGCCGGTTGGCCCCAGGAACAGGAACGAACCAATCGGGCGGTTTGGATCGGACAGCCCTGCGCGGCTACGGCGAATGGCGTTGGAAACCGCCTCAACCGCTTCGTTCTGGCCAATCACCCGATTATGGAGATCTTGCTCCATGCGCAGCAGTTTTTCACGCTCGCCTTCCAGCATGCGCGCCACCGGAATACCGGTCCAGCGAGCAAGCACTTCCGCGATTTCTGCATCCGTCACTTTATTACGTAACAGACGCATCGTTTTCCCTTCTGACTGCGTCGCTATCTCAAGCTGTTTTTCCAGCTCAGGAATTTTGCCGTACTGCAGTTCAGACATCCGCGCCAGATCGCCGACACGGCGAGCCTGCTCAATGGCAATTTTTGCCTGTTCAAGTTCAGCTTTAATGGTCTGAGTGCCGGAAAGGGATGCTTTCTCGGCTTTCCACTCTTCTTCCAGCTCAGAGTACTGGCGCTCTTTATCGTCCAGTTCTTCATTGAGCATATCCAGGCGTTTCTTACTGGCTTCATCAGACTCTTTCTTCAGCGCCTGCTGTTCCAGCTTGAGCTGAATGATACGCCGGTCGAGCCTGTCCAGCTCTTCAGGTTTCGAGTCAATCTGCATACGAATGCTCGAAGCCGCTTCATCAATCAGGTCGATTGCTTTATCCGGCAGCTGGCGATCGGCGATATAACGATGTGAAAGCGTCGCCGCCGCAACGATAGCCGGGTCAGTGATCTGCACGTGGTGGTGCAGTTCATAGCGCTCTTTCAGACCACGCAGGATCGCGATGGTATCTTCAACGCTTGGCTCAGCAACAAACACTTTCTGGAAGCGACGTTCCAGCGCAGCATCTTTCTCAATGTACTGACGATACTCGTCAAGCGTGGTGGCACCAACGCAGTGAAGTTCACCACGCGCCAGCGCAGGTTTCAGCATGTTCCCGGCATCCATCGCGCCGTCCGCTTTACCCGCCCCGACCATAGTGTGCAGTTCGTCGATAAACAGGATAACGTTGCCTTCCTGCTTCGCCAGGTCGTTAAGCACGCCTTTCAGACGTTCTTCGAACTCACCGCGATACTTCGCACCGGCCACCAGCGCGCCCATATCCAGCGCCAGTACGCGGCGGCCTTTCAGGCCTTCCGGCACTTCGCCGTTGACGATACGCTGCGCCAGCCCTTCAACGATGGCGGTTTTACCGACACCCGGTTCACCAATCAGCACCGGGTTGTTCTTGGTACGACGTTGCAGTACCTGAATCGTACGGCGAATTTCTTCATCACGGCCGATAACCGGGTCAAGTTTGCCCTGTTCAGCACGCTCGGTCAGATCGACCGTAAATTTCTTCAAAGCCTGACGTTGGTCTTCGGCTCCCTGATCGTTCACGCTTTCACCTCCGCGCATTTTCTCAATAGCCTGAGTCACATTGGCGGTGGTCGCACCGGCAGATTTCAGCAGGTCGGTCAAGGTACCGCGTGATTCAAGCGCCGCCAGAACAAACAGCTCTGACGAAATAAAGTTGTCCCCACGTTTTTGCGCCAGCTTGTCGCAAAGGTTCAGCACGCGCACCAGATCCTGAGACGGCTGAACGTCGCCGCCGGTACCTTCTACCTGCGGTAAACGGCTCAGCGCCTGATCGATAGCGGTGCGTAACTGGCCAGCATTAATGCCAGCGGACGTTAATAAAGGACGTACCGATCCCCCTTCCTGATTCAGCAAGGCGCTCATTAAATGAAGAGGTTCGATAAACTGGTTGTCGTGCCCCAGTGCGAGGGACTGGGCATCGGCGAGAGCAAGCTGGAATTTATTAGTAAGACGATCCAGACGCATAACTCCTCCCATAACAGGTCAAATTTGCTACTGGAGATTAAATGAGGTCATCCCTCAATTATTCAAGGTTAATGACCTGAATTATGTGAAAAGAAAACGGCACGTACCGGATCGTCTTGATTCTTTAGGTTATATCAGCCAAATAAAACTTGCCATACGCCCCGTGGTCTTGTCGCGACGATAGGAGAAAAAATCACCCTTTTCGGTGAATGTGCAGCGATCGCCGCCGAAGATCTGCGTCACGCCAACGTTATTCAGACGCTGGCGGGCGAGCTGGTAAATATCGGCCAGATATTTATCCCCCGAAGGCAGGAAGGCTTCAACCGATTGCGGATCTTTTTCCATAAAGGCTTCGCGAACCTCTGGCCCCACTTCGAAAGCGCGAGGACCAATGGCCGGGCCAAGCCAGGCCATAATATTGGCGGGCTCATCGTTAAAGCAGGCGACTGTTTCTTCGAGCACGCCTTCACATAGACCACGCCAGCCCGCGTGTGCTGCTGCCACCTCGGAACCTGCACGGTTACAGAGCAGAACCGGCAGACAATCGGCGGTCATCACGGCACAAACGGTTCCCGGAGTATTACTGTAAGAGGCATCAGCGCGTTTAGAAGCATAGGGTTCTCCCGTCAACTTCAGCACCGCGTTACCATGAACCTGTTCCAGCCAGACCGGTTTTGACGGCAAGTTCCCCGCAGCAAACAAACGTCTGCGGTTCTCTTCAACATGTTCCAGGTTGTCGCCACAGTGCGCACCGAGGTTCAAAGACTCCCACGCGCCCTGGCTAACACCGCCAATACGGGTTGAACTACAGGCGGCCACGCCAGCAGGCAATGGCCACTCCGGGACAATCAGTTTGGTCATAACCAGTCCACTTGATCCTTATGTTCTTCGAAATCAGCACGCATAGCGTCGATAAGATCCACCATATCCTGCGGGATAGGCGCATGCCACTCCATCTGAATACCGGTGATAGGGTGGTAAAGACGCAGCATGGTCGCGTGCAGCGCCTGACGATCGAATTTACGCAATACGCTGATGAACTCATCCGATGCGCCTTTAGGTGGACGCGGGCGGCCACCGTAGACCTGATCCCCTACCAGCGGATGGGTAATGTGGGCCATATGCACGCGGATCTGGTGAGTACGTCCGGTTTCCAGACGCAGACGCAGGCGCGTATGAATACGGAAGTGCTCCATAATGCGATAGTGCGTCACCGCCGGTTTACCCATCGGATGCACCGACATATGGGTACGTTTAGTTGGATGACGGCTGATTGGCTCTTCCACCGTTCCGCCAGAGGTCATATGCCCAATGGCTACCGCTTCATACTCGCGGGTGATTTCGCGCAGCTGCAGCGACTCCACCAGACGGGTCTGAGCAGGAACGGTCTTCGCCACCACCATCAAACCGGTGGTGTCTTTATCCAGACGGTGCACGATGCCCGCGCGCGGAACATCCGCGATCGGCGGATAATAATGGAGAAGTGCGTTAAGTACCGTACCGTCAGGGTTCCCCGCACCCGGATGAACAACCAGGTCGCGCGGCTTGTTGATCACCAGAATGTCATCATCTTCATAGACGATGTCCAGTGGGATATCCTGCGGCTCGAAGCGGATTTCCTCTTCGATTTCAGCATTGATGGCGACAGCTTCCCCACCTAACACTTTCTCTTTTGGTTTGTCCCAGATCTTGCCGTTTACCAGCACGCGCTGGTCAAGGATCCATTCTTTTATGCGTGAACGCGAATAATCAGGGAACAATTCGGCCAAAGCCTGATCTAAGCGTTGACCGAGCTGATTTTCGGAGACTGTTGCGGTGAGTTCTACTCGTTGTGCCATAAACTGCTTCTTCGTTTAACGTTGGGTTTTACGGCTTTGCCGTTTAATATAGTGTGCTATTGTAGCTGGTCTTAATCGGGAGCAGGAACAGAGTTTCTCCCGGACAAACATTTGAGGAAAGTCAAAACGTCATGACGCGCATGAAATATCTGGTGGCAGCGGCCACGTTGAGCCTGGCTTTGGTGGGCTGCTCCGGTTCAAATGAACAGGTCCCTGACAATCCGCCGAATGAAATCTATGCGACTGCACAACAAAAGTTGCAGGACGGTAACTGGAAACAGGCGATAACGCAACTGGAAGCGTTGGATAATCGCTATCCATTTGGTCCATATTCGCAGCAGGTACAGTTAGATCTCATCTACGCATACTATAAAAATGCCGATCTGCCGCTGGCTCAGGCAACTATCGATCGTTTCATGCGTCTGAACCCGACTCATCCTAACATCGACTACGTGATGTACATGCGCGGCCTCACCAACATGGCGCTGGACGACAGTGCGCTGCAGGGCTTCTTCGGCGTGGATCGTTCCGACCGTGACCCGCAGCATGCGCGTGATGCCTTCAATGACTTCTCCAAACTGGTGCGCGGCTATCCGAACAGTCAGTACGTGACTGACGCCACCAAACGTCTGGTGTTCCTGAAAGATCGTCTGGCGAAATATGAATACTCTGTAGCGGAATACTATACCCGTCGTGGCGCATGGGTTGCCGTGGTTAACCGCGTAGAAGGTATGCTGCGTGATTATCCGGATACTCAGGCAACGCGCGATGGCCTGAAGCTGATGGAAAATGCTTACCGTCAGATGCAGATGACCGCTCAGGCTGAAAAAGTGGCGAAAATCATCGCCGCGAACAGCAGCAACACCTGATATTGCCTCAATGCAAAACGGCAGCTCGAAGGCTGCCGTTTTTTTATTCATTTTAGCGCGTCGCTGAAGCGCTTAAGCCTCAACACATCCAGTCAACTATGGCCCCAATTTTTACCTTCGACAAGGTAAATCTCACCTCTTCCTGCCCTGCCTCACAAAAAAGATTCCCTGACAAAAACCGACAAAATAACGTGATCTAAATCACACATTTTGACATTAGGTCGGGTATGCTGGAATCACCAAGACGGAAAGACAAGAGGTAAAATTTATGACAATGAACATTACCAGTAAACAAATGGAAATTACTCCGGCAATCCGCCAGCACGTCGCAGACCGTCTCGCCAAACTGGATAAATGGCAAACTCATTTGATTAATCCACATATCATCCTGTCCAAGGAGCCTCAGGGTTTCATCGCTGACGCAACTATCAATACTCCAAACGGCCATCTGGTCGCCAGCGCAAAACACGAGGATATGTACACCGCTATTAACGATTTGATCAACAAGCTGGAACGGCAGCTCAATAAAGTGCAACACAAAGGTGAAGCCCGTCGCGCCGCAACATCGGTGAAAGACGCCAGCTTCGCGGAAGAAGTTGAAGAAGAGTAATCCTTTAAATTGAGTGTACCGCCAACGCGCCTTCGGGCGCGTTTTTTGTTTTTTATTGACAGGGTGAAAACAGTGCGGGTACTTTAACGGTATCAATCACAGGATGACTTTATGAAACTTACGCCGTTCTTCTTCGCATTCTTTTTTACCTTCCCCTGAACGGGAGGCATTTCGTCGTGTGATAAAGAATGCGAAGACGAACAACAAGGCCTCCCACACCGGGGGGCCTTTTTTATTGATAACGATAAAATGAGACAGACAACACTATGACACCGGAAAACCCGTTACTGGATCTGCGAGTAAAAATCAGCGCGCTGGATGAGAAACTGCTGGCGCTGCTGGCCGAACGCCGCGCGCTTGCCGTTGAAGTGGGCAAAGCCAAGCTGGACTCCCATCGCCCGGTACGAGATATCGACCGCGAGCGCGATCTGCTGGAACGTCTCATTCAGCTCGGCAAAGCGCATCACCTCGATGCCCACTACATCACCCGGTTGTTCCAGCTCATCATCGAAGACTCCGTTCTCACTCAGCAAGCGTTACTCCAGCAGCATCTGAACAAAACCAATCCGCACTCTGCGCGTATCGCCTTCCTCGGTCCGAAAGGCTCTTATTCTCACCTGGCCGCCCGTCAGTATGCCGCACGCCATTTCGAAGAATTTATTGAGAGCGGCTGCGCGAAGTTTGCCGACATATTTAATCAGGTTGAGACCGGCCAGGCGGATTACGCCGTCGTACCGATTGAAAACACCAGCTCCGGCGCTATCAACGACGTTTACGATTTGCTGCAGCACACCAGCCTGTCGCTGGTTGGCGAACTGACGATCCCTATCGATCACTGCGTGCTGGTCGCCGGCTCAACGGACCTGAGCAAGATCGAAACGGTCTACAGTCATCCACAGCCGTTCCAGCAGTGCAGCCAGTTCCTGAACCGCTATCCGAACTGGAAAATTGAGTACACCGAAAGCACCTCGGCGGCGATGGAAAAAGTGGCGCAGGCTAACTCCCCAACCGTCGCCGCGCTCGGCAGCGAAGCAGGCGGGGCGCTGTATGGTTTACAGGTGCTGGAACGCAACCTGGCGAACCAGACGCAAAATATCACCCGTTTCGTGGTGCTGGCACGCAAGGCAATCAATGTGTCTGACCAGGTGCCGGCCAAAACCACGCTGCTGATGGCGACCGGCCAACAGGCCGGTGCGCTGGTTGAAGCCCTGCTGGTGCTGCGTAATCACAACCTGATCATGACCAGGCTGGAATCACGCCCAATCCACGGTAACCCATGGGAAGAGATGTTTTATCTTGATATCCAGGCCAACCTGGAATCTGCTTCCATGCAGAAAGCCCTGCGCGAACTGGGCGAGATCACGCGCTCCATGAAAGTGCTGGGCTGCTATCCGAGCGAGAACGTGGTCCCTGTTGACCCGGCTTAACGTTCGATAAACCGGCTTTTCTTCTTCCCTGCCACGCTCACCGGCAGGGTGAAGATGGCTCCGGAGAGCGGATACTTCGCCACCTCGTCCGCATCCATATTTTCCCGCGTGGTGGTAATAAACAGCGTTTTCATGTCATCGCCGCCAAAGCAGACCATCGTCGGGCAACGCACCGGCATGCGGTATTCTTCCAGCTGCTCCCCTTGCGGAGAAAAACGCGCAATACGCCAGCCGTCAAACAGCGCGCTCCAGTAGCAGCCTTCCACATCCATGGCCGCGCCGTCCGGTATCCCTTCGCCCTCTTTAAACTGACGAAACACCTCGCGCCTGCCGGGTTCGCCCTGCTCATCAAGCGGCGTTCGGTAAATAACGCCATTTGGCGTATCAGAAGTAAACATCCATTGATTATCCGGGCTAAACGCTAAGCCGTTGTGGCCGTGAATATCGCACTGGATCACTTTCGGCGTCAGGTCGTTGTCGATGCGCATCAACAGGGCACCGTTGTAATCTCCCGGCCCCCAAAACGTGCCCGCATAGAATCGCCCCAGAGAATCGGTGCCGCCGTCGTTAAAACGTGCGAGCTGCGGGTTAGAGGGGTTATCGCACACCTTGCGGCGCAGCAGGCCGTGTTTATCGGTCAGCCAGATACCCGTTCGCATCGCAACGATAAAACCACCCTGCTCTCGCAGCGCGAAACAGCCCACCTCCTCGTGAAAAGAAAGCACGGTGTGTTCCGCCGTTGACAGATGGTAACGGTGGATCTCCCCTTCCAGAATATCAGCCCAGTAGAGCGCGTGCTCTTCTGCGCTCCACGTCGGGCATTCAGGCAGATGCCCGGTGTAATTCAACAGCAGCTGCGGTTCGGCCATGACAGTTCCCCAAAATAAAAAAAGCCAGCAATGCTGGCTTTCAGTATATACATCATCGCATTACTGGCGACTGTCATTTGCCTGGCGCAACAGCGTCCGGCTCTCACTCTGGAAACGCTGAGCGTAATCGCCAAACCAGTGCTCGACCTTGCGGAAGCTGTCGATAAACGCCTGCTTGTCTCCGTGCTCCAGCAGCGTAATGGCTTCACCAAAGCGCTGATAGTAGCGCTTGATGAGCGCCAGGTTGTTCTCGGAGGACATAATAATGTCCGCGTAAAGCTGCGGATCCTGAGCAAACAGACGCCCGACCATCGCCAGCTCCAGACGATAGATAGGCGAAGAGAGCGCCAGAAGCTGTTCAAGCTGCACGTTCTCTTCCGCCAGATGCAGACCGTAGGCAAACGTCGCAAAGTGGCGCAGCGCCTGAATGAACGCCATGTTCTGATCGTGCTCAACCGCGCTGATGCGGTGCAGTCGCGCACCCCATACCTGAATCTGTTCCAGGAACCACTGATAGGCTTCCGGCTGACGACCGTCGCAGTAAACCACCACCTGCTTAGCCAGGCTGCCGCTGTCCGGTCCAAACATCGGGTGCAGACCCAGAACCGGGCCGGTATGCGCAGCCAGCATCGCCTGCAGCGGACCATTTTTGACGGAGGCCAGATCCACCAGGATACAGTCTTTCGGTAAAGGAGGTAGCTTTCCGACGATCTGCTCCGTCACGTGGATCGGCACGCTGACGATAACCATCCCGGCATCCTTCATGAGTTCCGGTGCCTGCGCCCAGTCCTCTTTTTCCAGAATGCGCACCTGATACCCAGAAAGCGTCAGCATTTTTTCGAACAGACGCCCCATCTGTCCCGCACCGCCGACAATCACCACCGGCCGCAGGGACGGGCAGAGGGTTTTAAAGCCTTTGTCGTTTTCGCTGGAATAGGATTCCCGCATCACGCGACGCAGAACATCTTCAATCAAGTCCGGAGAAACGCCCAGCGCCTGCGCCTCTTTACGACGGGAGGCCAGCATTGAGGCTTCGCGCTCCGGGACGTAAATCGGCAGGCCGTATTTGCTTTTCACCTCACCGACTTCGGCAACCAGCGCCATGCGGCGCGCCAGCAGGTCCAGCAGCGCCTTATCCACTTCATCAATTTGATCGCGCAGTGCGGTCAATTCAGCAACCATAACTAACCTCTTAAGCCAGACGCGTCGCCAGCTGGCCGTTCAAATCTTTGTGGATCTCACGCAGCAGCGCATCGGTGGTTTCCCAGCTGATGCAGGCATCCGTCACGGAGACGCCGTGCTTCATTGCGCTACGCGGTTGTTCCGATGACTGATTGCCTTCATGAATGTTGCTCTCAATCATCAGACCAATAATCGAACGGTTGCCATCTTTGATCTGTGCGATCACGGATTCCGCAACCGCAGGCTGGCGACGGTAATCTTTATTTGAATTACCATGGCTGCAATCTACCATCAGTGCCGGGCGCAGTCCCGCCTGCTCCATCTCTTTTTCACACTGCGCCACGTCCGCCGGGCTGTAGTTAGGTGCTTTCCCGCCGCGCAGGATCACATGGCCGTCCGGGTTGCCCTGCGTTTGCAGGAGGCATACCTGGCCCGCCTGATTGATACCGACGAAACGGTGCGGCATCGCAGCAGCGCGCATGGCGTTGATTGCCGTCGCCAGGCTGCCATCGGTACCGTTTTTAAAGCCAACCGGCATCGACAGGCCAGACGCCATCTCGCGGTGGGTTTGCGATTCTGTGGTACGCGCACCAATCGCCGACCAGCTGAACAGATCGCCCAGGTACTGCGGGCTGTTCGGGTCCAGCGCTTCGGTTGCCAGCGGCAGCCCCATGCTGACCAGCTCCACCAGCAGGCGACGCGCAATCTTCAGGCCTGCTTCCACATCAAACGAGCCATCCATGTGCGGATCGTTAATCAACCCTTTCCAGCCGACGGTCGTACGTGGCTTCTCAAAATAGACGCGCATCACCAGATAGAGGCTATCGCTGACCTCCTCCGCTAACGCTTTAAATCGACGAGCATATTCTATGGCGGTTTCAGGATCGTGAATGGAGCAAGGACCGCATACCACCAGCAGGCGCGGATCGCGGCCGGCGATAATGTCAGAAATGGTCTGGCGAGAGTGCTCGATCTGAGCCTCCTGCGCGACGCTCAGCGGAAATTCCGCTTTCAGTTGATCCGGAGTGATTAACACCTGTTCGTCAGTGATATGTACGTTGTTCAGCGCGTCTTTTTGCATGATGGCGATCCTGTAAAGCTCGTTTGCGATAGTTGTTTTCCTCAATGAGGTGAAACCACGATACCATAAAAAGTAAACATTTCAATCCAAAATACGTACACATTACTTTACACATGCCAATTTATTGCAAAAAATAAGCCGATAAAAACGTAAACTTTAAATTACAGACAGGTTTTCTTTAGCCAGGCTATGCTGAAGAAAAAAGGAGAATGGCTATGCGTTCAATTGCTCTCGCGCTGTTGTCGCTGTTTTTAACCGGCTGTCAGATCAATCCTTATACCTTCCAGCCCGACTGGACCAGCCCATCCTGGTTTGATGCAGGTAAAGAAGACGCCATGAATGGCCTGCCGGTTAAAGATAACCAGGCCCTGGCCGATAGTTTTAACGACACACACGTTGATCGTAGCGAATATCTTCGCGGCTATGCTGACGGTCAGAAAAAAGTCTGCGAAGAAGGGTTTATTCACGCCTGGGGATTAGCCGGCAAATCTTTCCCTGCAAGTTGCGATACAGCCGAAAATGCGGCCAAACTGCGTGCGTCATGGCAGCAAGGGATGGATGAAAGTATGCGCTCCAGCAGACTGAATTAATCTAATTTCATCCACCGGAAAATAAACAACAGTAGGATTTAGCTTAGGTCGGCCTCATGCTATTTCTGACATAATGACGGCCCTGATAAACAATGGTATTCTGCCCGCAACTCTTAAGGACATCTATTTCCAGAGCGATGTGGCGGATTCTGGTGAGAAATTTATTCTTGATCTCTTTTTTCCGACTCACTCTGGTGCTAACGCTGTTCCTTATAGTGGGCCCTGCGGCGGCAGGCACGCTTACGGAAACGGATAAATCGGTACGCTCGATTGTCTCAGGCATTGTGAGCTATACGCGATGGCCGTCACTTTCCGGGCAGCCTAAACTCTGCGTCTACGCCACTTCTCACTATACGCACGCCCTCAGCGGCGATGAGGGGCATAGCGAGTTACCTTATACTCCCGTTATTGTACGTAACGATCAGGAAGCCCTGGCCGCGACGTGCGATGCGATCTATTTCGGGTCTGAATCACCGGCAAAACAACTTGAATTAATAAGTCAATATCAGGGCAGAGCGTTGCTATTAATCTCAGAGCAAAATCCGGAATGTGTAATTGGCAGTGCCTTTTGCCTGATAATCGATCGCGGCCAGGTACGGTTCGCCGTCAACCTGGATGCATTGACGCGCAGTGGCGTAAGAGTCAATCCGGATGTATTAATGCTTGCACGGAATAAGCAGCATGGATAAAGATTTCACTTCAACGCCACGTCCGACGTTTAAAAGAACGTTGAGGCGAAACAGCATGATAAGCGTCATCATCACGATGACGTTAATATGGCTGCTGCTCTGTTTTGCTTCCGTCGTGACGTTAAAACAATACGCGCAAAAGAATCTCGAATTAACCGGCGCAACAATGAGCCACAGCCTGGAAGCGTCGCTGGTGTTCAACGACTCGCTGGCGGCCAACGAAACGCTGGCCGCCCTGGGCAAACAGGGCCAGTTTGCCGTGGCCGAGGTTATTAACGCGCATAAAAAGCGGTTTGCCTACTGGTCGTGGAACCCGGCGGACAACAACGATACGCTGGGCGCACTGGTCAGCCGCTGGCTTTTCCCCGTACCGGTTGCGCAGCCCATCATGCATAACGGCGCAACGATCGGCGAAATTCGCCTTACCGCGCGTGACAGCCTGATCGGCCATTTCATCTGGATGTCGTTTGCCGTTCTGACCGGCTGTATTCTCTTTGCAACCATCGTCGCGCTCACTATTACCCAGTCTTTGCATCACGGGATGGTCACGGCCCTGCAAAACATCACCGACGTGGTGCATGACGTTCGTACTAACCGTAACTTCTCCCGCCGGGTGAAAGACGGCCGTATCGAAGAGTTTCACCAGTTTGGTGAGGACTTCAACAGCCTTCTGGATGAGATGGAGGAGTGGCAACTCAAGCTCCAGGCGAAAAACGCCCAACTGCTGCGTACCGCCATGCACGACCCGCTCACCGGTCTTGCCAACCGCGCGGCGTTTCGTAACAGCATTGCGGCCTTAATGAACGACCCTTCTGCCAAAACGAACTCGGCCCTGCTCTTCCTCGACGGTGATAATTTTAAGTTTATTAACGACACCTGGGGACATGCGGCAGGAGACTGCGTGCTGATTGAAGTCGCCAGCAGGATGATGGAGTTTGGCGACAAACGTCACCAGGCATACCGCCTTGGCGGTGACGAATTTGCCATGGTGCTGTACGGCGTGCACTCTGAACTTGAGGTTCAACATATTTGTGCTGCGCTATCGCAGCAGTTTATCCGTCCGTTTGATCTTCATAACGGACAAAAAGCATCGATGTCACTCAGCATTGGCTTTGCTCTGGCGTGGGAAAATGCTTCCGTGGAAGCATTACTGGAGAGGGCTGACCGCAACATGTACCAGGTGAAAAACCAGCGTACGAAAACAACAAGTTAGAAGGGATACACTATGTTAAAACGTTACTTCGCGCCGATAGTTCTGGCCTCACTGGTTCTGGCAGGCTGTCAGTCGCCGCCGGAAGGTAAATTTACTCCTGAGCAAATTTCGGCGATGAAGTCTTACGGTTTTAACGAACTGAACGGTGACTGGTCGCTTGGCATGTCGGACACCATCCTGTTTGATAAAAATGACGCCAGACTGCGCCCGGAAAGTGAAACGCAGATCCAGTCCATGGCCTCTCGCCTGGCGGAAACCGGCCTGAACCACGCGCGAATGGACGGTCACACGGATAATTACGGGGAAAAAAGCTACAACGAAGCGCTGTCGTTAAAACGCGCCAATGCCGTGGCCGATGCCTGGGCGAAGGGCGCAAATATCCCGCGCAGCAACCTCACCACGCGGGGGTTAGGTCAAAAATACCCGGTTGCGAGCAACAGTACCCCGCAAGGGCGCGCTGAAAACCGCCGCGTCGCAGTGGTGATCAGCACGCCATAGGGTTATTTAGCGGAGGATTCGGCGAGCGTCACACTGGTTGCCGCTCGCCAGCGCAGCCAGTCCACCAGAACAAACAGCGCCAGACTCACGCCCATGACCGGCAAGGCCAGCCCCAGCAGTATGCTGATTACCACCGTAACCCCTCTTCCCCATACTGACAGCGCCAGCCAGCTCTGACAAAGCGTCTGTACCGGACTCACTGCCGACCGTGCCGGACGACGCATCCACCACATCCGGTAACCCCAAATAATGAGCACGCACAGGGCGAGGCCGAACGCCACCAGCAGCAGCTGATTCACCAGCCCGAATAAGATCCCCATATGGAAATCCACGCCCCAGCGGGTCAGTTTTGCCATTAACGGGAAATCCTCGAAACGGGTTCTGTCCAGGACCTGCATCGTCGAAGGATCAACCGCAACGGCGTCCACCTGAGTCGGCCAGCTGCGATCGATTTCCGTTACGGTCCAGGCGCTATCCGCCGTTTTTGCCGGGCGGATCTCCAGCCTCTTGGCATCAATTCCTGCGTTACGGGCCGCGCTTAATACTCCGTCAAACTGCGTCAGATCCATCGCCATTTCCGGCATCATCATTCCGCCGTGATGGCCCCGGTGTACGGCATGCTCATCCACGATCTCCTGTTGGCCGGAAAGCGTCGTGTTCACCTGCGGGGTGAGCCAGTTCATCTCTGCCCGCAGCTTATCGACGTTCCCGCCTGCCCATTGAGACCATGTCAGGCCGGTTGCAGAGAACAGCAACATTCCACCCAGCAGACTCCAGCCCAGCGTCACGTGCAGGCGACGACGATTCTGGAAGCGATTGTTGATCCGCCGTTTGGGTCGGGTATAAAACCACAGGGCAATACCGCCCAGCGCGGCAACCCACATCCAGGAGGCGGCAAGCTCGCTGTAGAGTCGACCCACGTCGCCCAGCATCAGAGAGGTATGCAGATAATCAATGGTCTGACGCAGCGGTAAAATCCCGCTGGTGCCGTATACCGTCATATCTCCCAGCACCTCCAGGCTTACCGGATCAATAAAAATAGCCCGGTTCTCCGATGGCCCAAGCGTCGGGTCAGCAAACATCACGCGGGTAGTTTCGCCTTCAGCCAGCCCCGGACGCACGGCGTGCAAATGCAAATCTGAGCCAACGGTTTTTTCCGCCACGGCGATTTGCTCCGCCAGCGGCTGCAGCTCGCCTACGGAATTCGTGTGGAGCGCGTGCCGGTAGAGCGCATTCTCCAGCTGTGGAGTCGCCACATATAGCGTACCGGTCAGCGCGGCAAAGAAGATAAACGGACCAACAAAAATCCCGACGTAGAAATGGAGGCGACGCAGCAGGTTTCCCCATGCCGCGCGCGGAGTGCAGGTAGTCATACTTTTCCTTTTTAAGGCAGTAAGTTATCGATTTATTTTTTAAAGGGAAAAAGCAGACTGCCGCGGCGGCGCGCGGGTATCAGGGTAAAGCCAGGGGAAAAAGTGCCAGTGACTGACCGCCTGGCGCGGCGGCTTAACGCGAAGCCTCTGCAGCACCGCGCTGAGCAGGACGATCAGCGCCAGCATCACGCCAGGGACATGCGCTAACAGCACGCAGTAGCCGCACGCTTCCGCATGGTCGACAGGCATCGTGTGCGGCATATCGCCGTGATGTTCGTCCATCGACATCATGCTCATGTCATGATGCATTCCCGGCATCGCGCTCATGGGATCTTTCTGCAAGGAGACGGAGATAAGCGGCGCTACCACGATCAGCAGGATCGCAAACAGCGCGGTCAAGGCCGCTGCGCGTTTCCGGTTAGGCTGATGCAGTACGTTATCCACTTCCCCTCCATTCAAGAGGCAAGCATTGTAAATGATTTATGACAAAAGGGTTAACGTGAGAAATGCGCAGGGATAAAAAAAGGGCCAGCCTTTCGGCCAGCCCTTTCTAACAGGATGTCGCTTAAGCGAATCTTAGTTCAGACGCTCTTTAATACGAGCAGACTTACCAGTACGCTCACGCAGGTAGTACAGTTTAGCTTTACGTACAGCACCACGACGTTTAACAGCAATGCTGTCAACTACCGGAGAGTGAGTCTGGAAGACACGCTCAACGCCTTCGCCGTTGGAAATTTTACGAACAGTGAATGCAGAGTGCAGACCGCGGTTACGAATAGCGATAACCACGCCCTCGAATGCCTGCAGACGTTTTTTGGAACCTTCAACAACCCATACTTTCACTTCCACGGTGTCACCTGGACGGAAGGAAGGTACGTCCTGCTTCATCTGCTCTTGTTCAAGTTGCTTAATAATGTTGCTCATAATTTAATCTCTTATCCTGGGTAAACTGATATTCGGGAGCGTATTACGCATTCCCATCATGTTCATGCTGCTGGTGCGCGTGTTCTGTTTTGAACTCGGCCAGCAACTTTGCTTGCTCTTCAGTCAGAGCCAGGTTTTCCAGAAGTTCAGGTCTTCTAAGCCAGGTTCGGCCCAGCGACTGCTTCAAACGCCAGCGACGTATCTCGGCATGGTTTCCAGACAGTAACACTGCCGGTACTTCCATCCCTTCTAACACTTCAGGACGAGTATAGTGTGGACAGTCCAGCAACCCATCGGCAAAGGAATCTTCCGTTGCCGAAGCTTCATGCCCCAGAACCCCCGGAATGAACCGGGCGACGGAGTCAATCAGCGTCATTGCGGGTAACTCACCACCGCTGAGAACGTAATCCCCGATAGACCATTCTTCGTCAATCTCGGTTTGAATTACGCGCTCATCTATCCCTTCGTAGCGCCCACAGACCAGAATCAGCTTTTGATTCGTCGCCAGTTCGCTCACGCCCGCTTGATCAAGCTTGCGTCCCTGAGGTGAAAGATAAATCACCTTTGCGCCTTCACCTGCCGCGGCTTTTGCTGTGTGAATGGCGTCCCGTAAGGGTTGCACCATCATTAGCATCCCCGGTCCGCCGCCGTAAGGACGATCGTCCACGGTACGGTGCCGGTCATGAGTAAAGTCACGAGGACTCCAGCTCTGGATGCTCAGCAGGCCATTCTTTACTGCCCGGCCAGTTACCCCGTAATCGGTAATCGCGCGGAACATTTCAGGAAACAGGCTAATTATGCCAATCCACATAGCGCCGTCTTTTACCGTTTATCCGGAGAATTTAAAAACCAGGATCCCAATCTACTTCAATGGTTTGAGTAGTGAGATCGACTTTCTTGATAACCTGTCCATCGAGGAACGGAACCAACCGCTCCTTGATGCCAAATGCATCTTTCAGGTTTGCCTTAATGACGAGAACGTCATTTGACCCGGTTTCCATCATATCGATGACTTTCCCCAGGCTGTAGCCTTCGGTAGTGACTACCTGGCAACCCATAAGGTCTTTCCAGTAGTAGTCGCCCTCTTCCAGCTGTGGCAACTGCGACGAATCCACGACAATTTCACAATTAGTCAGTGCATTCGCAGCATCACGATCGTCAACGCCTTTCAGCTTGATGATGATGTCCTGATTGTGGTGACGCCAGCTTTCCAGCTCGACCTCTTCCCACTTACCGCCTTTCTGGATAAACCAGGGCTGGTAATCAAAAATGCTATCAGCGTCTTCAGTGGAGGAAAACACTCTGAGCCAACCACGGATACCGTAGCAAGAACCCATTTTTCCCAATACGATCGGTTCAACAGGTGCTTTATTGCTCATCATGACCACCGTGACAGATTAAGCTGCTTTGTTTGCTGCTTTGATCAGCGTAGCAACGCGATCGGAAACAGTAGCGCCCTGGCCAACCCAGTGAGCGATACGATCCAGATCCAGACGAGTTTCTTCTTCTGCGCCAGCGGCCAGTGGGTTGAAGAAACCAACGCGCTCGATGAAGCGACCGTTGCGTGCATTACGGCTGTCAGTCACAACAACCTGGTAGAACGGACGCTTTTTAGCGCCGTGACGAGCTAAACGAATAGTTACCATAACATCCTCTTGTGTGAATAAAACAACCGGGCCCCATCGAGGAACGGAGCCCGGGTGTCATATTAAAAGCCCGAAAATTTTACTCATTTTCGGGCAAAAAGCAATCTCAAAAGCGATTAACGCCCTGGAAAACCGGGTGGCATCATGCCTTTCATGCCGCGCATCATCTTCGCCATGCCGCCTTTCTTCATTTTCTTCATCATGCGCTGCATGTCGTCGAACTGTTTCAGAAGGCGGTTAACGTCCTGCACCTGCATGCCGCAACCGGCTGCGATACGGCGTTTACGGGAACCTTTGATGATGTCCGGGTTAGCGCGCTCTTTGAGGGTCATCGAGTTGATGATCGCCTCCATACGCACCAGCACCTTGTCATCCATCTGCGCTTTCACGTTGTCAGGGATCTGGCCCATGCCCGGCAGTTTGCCCATCAGGCTGGCCATGCCGCCCATGTTTTTCATCTGACGCAGTTGCTCAAGGAAATCGGTGAGATCGAAACCGTCGCCTTTTTTCAGCTTGCTGGCCAGCTTCTCGGCCTGCGCGCGGTCAACCTTGCTCTCGATATCTTCGATCAGCGACAGCACGTCGCCCATGCCGAGGATACGGGAGGCAATACGATCCGGGTGGAACGGCTCGAGCGCTTCAGTTTTCTCGCCCACGCCGAGGAATTTAATCGGCTTACCGGTGATGTGACGAATGGAGAGCGCCGCACCGCCGCGGGCGTCACCGTCCACTTTGGTCAGCACCACGCCGGTTAACGGCAGGGCTTCGTTGAACGCTTTCGCGGTGTTCGCCGCATCCTGACCGGTCATGGCGTCAACCACAAACAGGGTCTCTACCGGGTTGATAGAGGCATGCACCTGTTTGATTTCGTCCATCATCGCTTCGTCAACGTGCAGACGACCGGCGGTATCCACCAGCAGCACATCGTAGAATTTCAGCTTCGCTTCTTTCAGCGCCGCGTTAACGATGTCGACAGGCTTCTGCGCCACGTCGGACGGGAAGAAATCTACCCCGACCTGCTCGGCCAGAGTTTCCAGCTGTTTGATCGCCGCCGGGCGATAAACGTCCGCAGAGACCACCAGCACTTTCTTCTTGTGCTTTTCACGCAGGAATTTACCCAGCTTACCGACGCTGGTCGTTTTACCCGCACCCTGCAGGCCCGCCATCAGCACCACGGCCGGCGGCTGAGCCGCCAGGTTAAGCACCTGGTTCTCTTCGCCCATCGCCGAAACCAGTTCATTACGAACGATTTTGACGAACTCCTGACCCGGGGTCAGGCTCTTGTTAACTTCATGACCAACCGCCTTCTCTTTTACGCGGTTGATAAAATCACGAACAACCGGCAACGCGACGTCTGCTTCCAGCAGCGCCATGCGCACTTCGCGCAGCGTTTCCTTGATGTTCTCTTCAGTAAGGCGTCCGCGGCCGCTGATGTTGCGCAGCGTGCGCGACAAACGATCGGTTAAATTATCAAACATTGTCTCTCGCCTGAGTAGAAACGTTGGGCCGCCATGGGCGACACATACACAGAATTTTGCCGGAGTATAACATGAAGGCGCCTTTGTTGTTATGCAACGGTTGGAGCAGGCGTCACGTAACGTTATACTGCTTCTCTTTCTTATTAAGACAACTGTCGATGCCTATATGCCTGTTTTCGCACTGATCGCCCTTGTTGCCTACTCTGTCAGCCTCGCGCTGATCGTTCCCGGCCTGCTGCAAAAAAACAGCGGCTGGCGGCGCATGGCTATTCTTTCCGCGGTAATCGCACTGATTAGCCACGCGTTTGCGCTGGAATCACGCATCATTCCCGGCGACGGCAGCGTGCAAAACCTGAGCGTCCTCAACGTCGGCTCGCTGGTCAGCCTGATGATCTGTACGGTAATGACCATCGTCGCGTCTAAAAATCGCGGCTGGCTGCTGCTGCCGATTGTCTATACCTTCGCGCTGATCAATCTGGCCCTCGCCACCTTTATGCCTAATGAATTCATTACGCATCTGGAGGCCACCCCGGGGATGCTGGTCCATATCGGCCTGTCGCTCTTTGCCTACGCGACGCTGATCATCGCCGCGCTTTACGCCATGCAGCTCGCCTGGATTGACTACCAGCTGAAAAACAAAAAGCTGGCGTTTAATCATGAGATGCCGCCGCTGATGGTCATTGAGCGTAAGATGTTCCATATCACCCAGGTGGGCGTGGTGCTGCTGACGCTCACGCTCTGCACGGGCCTGTTTTACATGAAGAACCTGTTTAGCGTGGAGAATATCGATAAAGCGGTGCTCTCTATCATCGCGTGGTTTGTCTATATTGTCCTGTTATGGGGCCATTATCATGAAGGCTGGCGCGGTCGTCGCGTGGTCTGGTTCAACGTCGCGGGTGCGGGCATTCTCACCCTTGCCTATTTTGGCAGCCGCTTCATACAGCAATTTGCTGGCTAAGTAACAAAAGGAGTTCCCCCTGGAACACATCTCTACCACCACGCTGATCGTTATCCTGATCGTCATGGTGGTCATATCCGCCTATTTCTCCGGCTCGGAAACCGGCATGATGACCTTAAACCGCTACCGGTTACGTCATCGTGCTAAACAGGGTAACCGTGCCGCACGTCGCGTTGAAAAACTGCTCCGCAAGCCGGATCGCCTGATAAGCCTGGTGCTCATCGGCAACAACCTTGTCAACATTCTTGCCTCAGCCCTCGGCACTATCGTCGGGATGCGCCTGTACGGCAACGCCGGGGTGGCAATTGCCACCGGCGTGCTGACGTTCGTGGTGCTGGTGTTTGCCGAAGTGCTGCCGAAAACCATCGCCGCGCTTTACCCGGAGAAAGTCGCTTACCCGAGCAGCTTCCTGCTGGCACCGCTGCAGATCCTGATGATGCCCCTGGTCTGGCTGCTGAACATGGTGACGCGCGTACTGATGCGCATGGTGGGAATCAAAGCCGATGTCACCATCAGCAGCGCGCTCAGCAAAGAGGAGCTGCGCACCATCGTGAATGAATCCCGCTCGCAGATCTCCCGGCGCAATCAGGACATGCTCCTGTCGGTGCTGGATCTGGAAAAGGTGAGCGTGAACGACATCATGGTGCCGCGTAATGAAATCGTCGGTATCGACATCAATGACGACTGGAAAGCCATCGTCCGCCAGCTGACGCACTCCCCGCACGGGCGTATTGTGCTTTACCGCGACTCGCTGGATGACGCCATCAGCATGCTGCGCGTGCGCGAAGCCTACCGTCTGATGACCGAGAAAAAAGAGTTCACCAAAGAAGTGATGCTGCGCGCCGCCGACGAGATTTACTACGTGCCGGAAGGAACCCCGCTCAGCACGCAGCTGGTGAAATTCCAGCGCAACAAGAAGAAGGTCGGCCTGGTGGTCAATGAGTACGGCGACATTCAGGGACTGGTGACGGTCGAAGATATTCTGGAAGAGATTGTCGGGGACTTTACCACGTCAATGTCGCCTTCCCTCGCGGAAGAAGTCACCCCGCAAAACGACGGCTCGGTGCTGATTGACGGTAGCGCGAACATTCGTGAACTCAACAAAGCCTTTAACTGGCATTTGCCGGAAGATGAGGCTCGTACGATCAACGGGATGATTCTGGAAGCGCTGGAAGAGATCCCGGCGGCGGGCACGCGGGTGCGGATTGAGCAGTATGATATTGATATCCTGGACGTGCAGGACAATATGATTAAGCAGGTGAAAGTCCTGCCCGTAAAACCCCTACGCGAAAGCATCGCGGAGTAAGGCTGTAGGCCGGGTGAGGCGAACGCCGCCACCCGGCACTATGGATAGCGAATTACGCTTTCGCTTTCGCCACGGTCACCATCGCCGCGCGAATGGTACGCCCGTTCAGGGTGTAACCTTTCTGCATCACGCCCAGCACCTTACCGGCTTCCACCTCTTCGGACTCCACCATCGCAATCGCCTGGTGAACGTTTGGATCCAGCGGGACGTCGGTGTCGGCAATCACTTCCACACCAAACTTACGCACCACGTCGAGCATGGATTTCAGCGTCAGCTCGATACCTTCGATCATCGCCGCGTTGTCCGGATTCGCTTTATCAGCCACTTCCAGCGCGCGATCGAGGCTATCAATTACCGGCAGCAGTTCGTTGACGAATTTCTCCAGCGCAAATTTATGCGCCTTCTCAACGTCCTGCTCGGTACGGCGACGCAGGTTTTCCATTTCCGCCTTGATGCGCAGAACACCATCGCGTTCGCGATTCTGCGCTTCTACCAGCTGGGCTTCCAGATTCGCAATTTTTTCATCGCGCGGGTCCACCTGCTCAGCAGATGCGTCTGGCTCTACAGCCTCAACTTCATCATGCTGTTCCGTGATAATTTCTTCAGGGGCTTGCCCCTCAGGCGTTTTCTGTTCTTTACTACTCATGAATTTCTCCGCGTTTTTCTGCATTCATCTCGCTAACTTCGCTTATTATGGGGATCAGTTTCCGGGATTCAAGGGAACAAGACAGATTGTCATCATTCATCAGGCACAAGGACCTCCAGAAAATGAATAATCATTTCAGGTGTATTGGGATCGTCGGGCATCCGCGTCACCCTACCGCACTAACGACACATGAAATGTTGTATCGCTGGTTGTGTAGCAAAGGCTATGAAGTGATGGTCGAGCAGCAGATTGCGCAGGAGCTGCAGCTGAAGAGCGTCAAAACCGGCACGCTGGCGGAAATTGGCCAACAGGCCGATCTCGCCGTGGTGGTGGGCGGCGACGGCAACATGCTCGGCGCGGCCCGCACGCTGGCGCGTTATGACATTAAGGTCATCGGCATCAACCGTGGCAATCTCGGCTTTTTAACCGATCTCGACCCGGACAATGCGCAGCAGCAGCTGGCTGACGTGCTGGAAGGGCACTATATCAGCGAAAAACGCTTTTTACTGGAAGCGCAGGTGTGCCAGCAGGACTGCCAGAAGCGCATCAGCACCGCGATTAACGAGGTAGTTCTTCACCCCGGAAAAGTGGCGCACATGATTGAATTCGAAGTTTATATCGACGAAATCTTTGCCTTCTCCCAGCGTTCCGACGGGCTAATTATCTCCACTCCGACCGGCTCAACTGCCTACTCGCTTTCTGCCGGTGGCCCGATCCTGACGCCCTCGCTGGATGCCATTACCCTGGTGCCGATGTTCCCGCACACGCTCTCCGCCCGTCCGCTGGTCATCAACGGCGACAGCACGATACGTCTGCGCTTCTCGCACCGCCGTAATGACCTGGAGATCAGCTGCGACAGCCAGATAGCGCTACCGATCCAGGAAGGTGAAGATGTTCTCATTCGTCGGTGTGATTACCACCTTAATCTGATTCACCCGAAAGATTACAGCTATTTCAACACATTAAGCTCGAAGCTTGGCTGGTCAAAAAAATTGTTCTGATTTTGCATCCAGTACTTTACTGTATAAAAAACCAGTTTATACTGTATGAAAACACAGTTATGGTTTTTCATACAGGAAAACAATTATGCTGGCACAACTGACCATCAGCAACTTTGCCATTGTTCGTGAGCTTGAGATCGATTTCCACAGCGGCATGACGGCGATCACCGGGGAAACCGGTGCAGGTAAATCCATTGCCATTGATGCCCTCGGCTTGTGCCTTGGCGGCCGCGCAGAGGGCGACATGGTGCGCATGGGCGCAAACCGTGCCGATCTGTGCGCCCGCTTCTCCCTGAAAGACACCCCTGCAGCCCAGCGCTGGCTGGAGCAAAACCAGCTTGAAGATGGACGTGAGTGTTTACTTCGCCGCGTGATCAGCAGCGACGGTCGTTCACGTGGCTTTATCAACGGCACGGCGGTCCCGCTCTCCCAGCTTCGCGAACTCGGCCAGCTGCTTATCCAGATCCACGGTCAGCACGCGCATCAGCAACTCGTCAAACCTGAACAGCAGAAAGCGCTGCTCGATGGCTACGCGGGTGAGTACGCGCTTACTCAGCTTATGGCGGAACACTATCGCCAGTGGCATCAGAGCTGCCGTGAACTTGCCCAGCACCAGCAGCAAAGCCAGGAGCGCGCTGCACGTGCGGAGCTGCTGGCGTACCAGCTTAAAGAGCTGAACGAATTCAACCCGCAGCCGGGTGAGTTTGAGCAAATAGACGAAGAGTACAAGCGCCTGGCGAACAGCGGTCACCTGCTCTCAACCAGCCAGAATGCGCTCAACCTGCTGGCGGATGGCGAAGACGTGAACCTGCAGAGCCAGCTGTATAACGTCCGCCAGCTCATTACCGAACTGGTCGGCATGGACAGCAAGCTTTCAGGCGTCCTGGATATGCTGGAAGAAGCGGCGATTCAGATCTCCGAAGCCAGTGACGAACTGCGCCACTACTGTGAACGTCTGGATCTCGATCCGAACCGTCTGTTTGAGCTGGAGCAGCGTATCTCCCGTCAAATTTCACTGGCGCGCAAGCACCACGTCACGCCGGAAGAGCTGCCAGGATTCTATCAGTCTCTGCTGGAAGAACAGCAGCAGCTTGACGATCAGGCTGACTCGCAGGAGACCCTCTCTCTCGCGGTGAACCTGCATCATAAACAGGCGCTGGAGACAGCGCAAAAGCTGCATGAAATCCGTCAGCATTACGCTCAGGAGCTAAGCCAGCACATCACCGACAGCATGCACACGCTGGCGATGCCGCACGGTATCTTCACCATCGATGTTCGCTTTGAAGAGAACCACCTGACGGCAGAAGGTGCGGACCGCATCGAGTTCCGCGTCACTACCAACCCGGGGCAGCCGCTGCAGGCTATCTCCAAAGTGGCATCCGGCGGTGAACTGTCGCGTATTGCACTGGCGATTCAGGTGATTACCGCGCGTAAAATGGAAACCCCGGCGTTGATTTTCGATGAAGTGGATGTCGGCATCAGCGGCCCAACGGCGGCGGTGGTGGGTAAACTGCTGCGCCAGCTAGGCGAATCAACGCAGGTGATGTGTGTCACCCACCTGCCGCAGGTCGCGGGCTGTGGTCATCATCACTTTATCGTCAGCAAAGAAACCGACGGTGAAATGACCGAAACGCATATGAAGCCGCTGGATAAACGTGCGCGTCTGCAGGAGCTGGCTCGCCTGCTCGGCGGCAGCGAAGTCACACGTAACACGCTTGCGAACGCGAAAGAACTGCTGGCGGCATAAACTTTTTCGGGATCTCAGGGTCATACAGAACAACAAAAACGCCGCCAGACCGGTTTCAAAGTGGGGCAAGGTCTATTATCATCGGCATATTACATATGAGCCGCGTTCTGCTCGGGCCCGAAAAGGAATCAAATCACTATGCGTTGTAAAATGCTGACCGCTGCCGCAGCGGTTCTTCTGATGTTGACCGCAGGCTGTTCCACTCTGGAGAAAGTGGTTTACCGTCCTGACATCAACCAGGGGAACTACCTTACCCCTAACGATGTGTCCAAAATCCGTGTGGGGATGACACAACAGCAGGTCGCTTATACACTGGGAACCCCGATGATGTCCGATCCGTTCGGCACTAACACCTGGTTCTATGTATTCCGTCAGAAGCCGGGCCACGAAGATGCGACCCAGCAGACCCTGACGCTGACCTTCAGCAGCGCCGGTGTGTTGACCAACATCGACAACAAGCCTGCCCTGACCAAGTAATCAGAAGTCAGAAATGCAAAAAGGTGCTCATTGAGCACCTTTTTGTTTTTCTTTTATCCCCTCGCCCCTGTGGGGAGAGGGTCAGGGTGAGGGGAAAACACGCTACTTACCCGCTTTCTCCGCACGCTGACGACGCAGCTCTTTCGGGTCGGCAATCAGCGGACGATAAATCTCCACTCGGTCGCCCTCTTTCAGCACATCACCCAGCTTCACCGGACGGCTATAAATCCCGACCTTATTTTTCGCCAGGTCAATATCGCTGCGAAGTTCGAGGATGCCGGACGCGCGGATAGCCGCCTCAACGGTTGCCCCCTCTTCCAGCGTCACGCGCTGCAGATACTGCTTCTCCGGCAGCGCATAAACCACTTCTACAGCAATCTTATGCGACACTGTAAACCTCTTTGGCGCGGGTGGTGAACGCCTGAACCATATTCGAAGCCAGCTCTTTAAAGATGCGGCCAAACGCCAGCTCAATCAGCTTATTGGTAAATTCAAAGTCCAGCTGGAACTCGATGCGACAGGCGTCAGCGCTCAGCGGCGTAAACTTCCAGCCCCCCATCAGGGTTTTAAACGGACCATCCACCAGATGCATCAAAATACTCTGATTGCTGGTCAGCGTATTGCGGGTGGTGAACGTCTTGCTGATCCCCGCTTTGGAGACATCCACCGCCGCGGTCATCTGCGTCGGGCCGGACTCCAGAACGCGGCTCCCGGTGCATCCCGGAATAAATTCTGGATAAGACTGAACATCGTTCACTAACTGATACATTTGTTCCGCGCTGTAAGGCACGAGCGCAGTACGGCTAATCTGAGGCATAGCATTTCCCATGGTCACACAACGGACAAATAATAACATTTATCACCTGTTAAAAAAACGCTAAGCCTCATCTCGTGCTAAGATAGCGCGTTAGACCTCACAGGACGCAATGAGGTGACTTTTTGAAATCAGATTACCGACGGCTTTACGACACTTATGACGAAGAAAAAAGCACATAAACCAGGCTCGGCGACCATTGCGCTCAACAAGCGTGCTCGCCACGAGTATTTCATTGAAGAAGAATTCGAAGCTGGCCTTGCGTTGCAGGGCTGGGAAGTAAAATCGCTGCGCGCCGGGAAAGCCAACATCGGCGATAGCTACGTGATCCTGAAAGATGGCGAAGCCTTCCTGTTCGGCGCGAACTTTACGCCGCTGACCGTCGCCTCCTCACACTATGTGTGTGACCCAACGCGCACCCGCAAGCTGCTGCTGAACAAGCGTGAGCTGGAATCCCTCTACGGACGCATCAACCGTGAAGGTTTCACCGTGGTAGCCCTGTCGCTGTACTGGAAAAACGCATGGTGCAAAGTGAAAGTTGGCGTCGCGAAAGGTAAAAAACAGCACGACAAACGTACTGACCTGAAAGAGCGCGAGTGGCAGCTTGATAAAGCGCGCATTATGAAAAACGCAGGACGTTGATTCTGCACACTTATTGTACTATTCAATAAGTTAGCGTTCCGGGCTGGTATCCAGGAAGTGAAATCTGGTATACTTAGTTCAACACTATTGGGGCTGATTCTGGATTCGACGGGATTTGCGAAACCCAAGGTGCATGCCGAGGGGCGGTTTGCCTCGTTAAAAGCCGCAAAAAAATAGTCGCAAACGACGAAAACTACGCTTTAGCAGCTTAATAACCTGCTCTGAGCCCTCTCTCCCTAGCTTCCGCTCTTAAGACGGGGATCAAAGAGAGGTCAAACCCAAAAGAGATCGCGTGGAAGCCCTGCCTGGGGTTGAAGCGTTAAAACTAATCAGGCTAGTTCGTTAGTGGCGTGTCTGTCCGCAGCTGGCGTGCGAATGTAAAGACAAACTAAGCATGTAGTACCGAGGATGTAGAAATTTCGGACGCGGGTTCAACTCCCGCCAGCTCCACCAAATAA
>NZ_JUMS01000094.1:0-1786 GCF_001059415.1 Enterobacter sp. 940_PEND | reverse complement strand
ATACGGATTAACAGTCCGCCGTTCTACCGACTGAACTACAGAGGAATCGTTGTGGAGGCTTATCTTAGCGGCGAAAAAAGTTTTGTCAAACCTGATCTTAGGGAAAATCGACTGATTGCTGATTCTGTCGTCAGTTTGTTGTAAATCCACACATCTTTTTCTGGAAAATACTTTGCAGGATTAGCATTTGTCCCTCATCATTTGAAATGGAGTTTCAACTTTTCTCGCTAAGGTCCATTTTGAACGTCACTGCCTCCTTACGCCAGGCGATAACTCGCACGCCATGGTATGCAAAACGTAAAAGCTATCGTGTCCTGTTCTGGCGTGAAATCACCC
Source organism: Enterobacter sp. 940_PEND (assembly GCF_001059415.1). Classification (NCBI taxonomy): domain Bacteria; kingdom Pseudomonadati; phylum Pseudomonadota; class Gammaproteobacteria; order Enterobacterales; family Enterobacteriaceae; genus Enterobacter; species Enterobacter sp. 940_PEND. Next base: position 1,450 of record NZ_JUMS01000094.1, on the reverse strand, counting down.
CTCTTGCCGTGCCTATCTTCCTGGAAAATACCTGCGTTCTGCTGATGGGGGTTTTGAGCACCTTCCTGGTGAGCTGGCTGGGAAAAGAGGCGATGGCTGGGGTTGGGCTAGCGGACAGCTTTAACATGGTGGTGATCTCGTTCTTTGCCGCCATAGACCTCGGGACGACGGTGGTGGTGGCCTTTAGCCTCGGCAAGCTTGATCCCAAACGTGCACGCGAGGCGGCCCGCCAGTCGCTGATGATCATGACCATTTTTTCGATCGTTCTGGCGGCGGTGATCCACTATTTCGGTAAAGAGATTATCGATTTTGTCGCCGGGGAGGCCACGAACGAGGTTAAAGACCTGGCACTGACCTACCTCGAAATGACCGTCTTAAGCTATCCGGCGGCGGCCATTGCGCTGATTGGCAGCGGCGCGCTGCGCGGGGCGGGCAACACCAAAATTCCGCTGCTGATCAACGGCGGGATGAATATCCTGAATATTATTATCAGCAGCGTGCTGATCTATGGCGTGTTCTCGTGGGAGGGGCTGGGGTTCGTCGGTGCCGGACTGGGATTAACCATTTCACGCTATATCGGTGCGGCAGCCATCATCGGGGTACTGATGGCGGGGATTACCCCCTCCCTGCGTCTGACGCTGAAAAGCTATTTCCGCCCCTTTAATTTCGCCATTATCTGGGAAGTGATGGGGATCGGCATTCCCGCCAGCATTGAATCGGTGTTATTCAACGGCGGGAAGCTGCTCACGCAGATGTTTGTCGCCGGGATGGGCACCGACGTTATCGCCGGTAACTTTATAGCCTTCTCTATTGCCTCGCTGATTAACCTGCCGGGTAACGCGCTGGGTTCGGCATCGACCATTATTACGGGTAAGCGGCTCGGGAAAGGGCAGATAGGCCAGGCGGAGCGGCAGCTGCGGCACGTGTTCTGGCTGTCGACCATTGGGCTGACGCTGATCGCCTGGGGAACCGCGCCGTTTGCCGGGCTGATGGCCTCGTTCTATACCCACGAAGACGACGTTAAAGAGGTTGTTAAGATCCTCATCTGGCTCAACGCGGCCTTTATGCCCATCTGGGCGGCCTCATGGGTATTGCCCGCCGGGCTGAAAGGAGCGCGCGATGCCCGCTTTGCGATGTGGGTATCGATGCTGGGCATGTGGGGATGTCGCGTTGTCGCGGGGTATACGCTCGGGGTGATGCTCGGATGGGGGGTGGTCGGCGTCTGGCTGGGGATGTTCCTCGACTGGGCCGTGCGGGGCGCGCTGTTCTACTGGCGGATGGTCAGCGGGCGCTGGCTGTGGAAATATCCGCGAAAAAATGCCTGACAATTGCGCGAAGTGGAGAATAATTCGGCAAACGATCGGAAATGTGCATTCTGCCTTTGACATCATGGGGGAGCATCGATAATATGCGCCCCGTTCACACGATTCCTCTGTAGTTCAGTCGGTAG
>NZ_JUMS01000007.1:0-21538 GCF_001059415.1 Enterobacter sp. 940_PEND | reverse complement strand
CCCCGAGCAGCAGCATCAGCATGCCCAGGCCCGCCATAATGCGGAATGACCAGAAGACGATGGTGGAATTCGGACGGTCTTCCTTCGGAAACTCTTTGAGGGCCGGAACCTGTTTATCCACACTGTGCGTCAGGATAAGACTCCCCAGCGCCGGGATCTCCAGCCCAAAGCGGGTGCGCTCCTGTTCCATATCCGGCCAGCCAAACAGCAGTAGCGGGGTAGGCTCACCCGGCGGATTTTCCCAGTGGCCTTCAATGGCTGCAATCTTGGCGGGCTGGTGCTTTAAGGTGTTCAACCCGTGCATATCGCCAACCATGGCCTGGATGGGGGCGACAATCAGCGTCATCCACAGCGCCATCGAAAACATTGCCCGTATGGCAGGGGTATTATTCCCGCGCAGCAGATGCCATGCCGCGGATGCGCCCACAAACAGGGCGCTGCTCAGGAATGCGGCTATCGACATATGCAGCAGGCGGTAAGGGAAGGAGGGGTTAAACACCACGGCGAACCAGTCCACCGGCACGACCTGACCGTTGACGATCTCATAGCCCTGCGGGGTCTGCATCCAGCTGTTCGACGAGAGGATCCAGAAGGTGGAAATAATTGTGCCCAACGCCACCATGCAGGTGGCGAAGAAGTGCAGTCCCGGCCCGACCTTGTTCCAGCCGAACAGCATCACGCCGAGGAACCCGGCTTCGAGGAAGAAGGCGGTCAGCACTTCATACGTCAGCAGCGGGCCGGTAATGCTGCCCGCAAACTGTGAAAATCCGCTCCAGTTGGTGCCGAACTGGTAGGCCATCACCAGCCCGGAGACCACGCCCATGCCAAAGTTGACGGCAAAAATCTTTGACCAGAAATGGTACAGCGAGCGCCAGACCGGATTTTTGGTTTTCAGCCACAGCCCTTCGAGTACGGCAAGATAGCTTGCCAGGCCGATGGTGATCGCCGGGAAAATAATGTGAAAGGATACGGTAAAGGCAAACTGTATCCGTGCAAGGTGAAAAGCATCTAAACCAAACATGCACAGCCTCAATGTCAAACGGTGTGCTGTTATGGTATAGGGGCAACGTTCGGACTATCAGACGCAGAAAAGTGATTTTTAACCATAACAGTTGGCTTAAAACTCATGCTTTAGCCATCTGATATACCTCGAGTGAGTAATAAAAACCGTCTTTTTATGAATTTTACGCATAAAACTGCTTGCTTTATCGTCTGCGCCGTGCGTTAATGGCCATCTGGTTTTGAGTCCAAATAAATATCTGACGTAGTTTTATAAAGCAGTTCTCATCACGTTGTGCCTCTCCGCAGCCTCTCTTGGGTCTTTATCTACTTTCCGATTCGTTTTGTTTAAAACCATTATTGCCCAATCGGCCCATTAGTAATTTACGTTTTTTACGTTCACAGGAGAATCCTATGACTTCTTATATTCATTTCCGCTGCCCATGCTGTCATGGCTCGCAGTACCGTACCTCAGTCTTTGATATGTCCGAGAAAAACCCACTCGGCGCGAAATGCATCTTTTGCAAATCGTCGATGATTACGCTCGATCACCTGGCCGCCGCGCGCCAGGCGCAAAGCCACATTACCGAGTACCGTAAGTAATTCGTTTCAGGAACCATAACAGTTAGCTAAATCTTCTCTTTTTCTCCTGCTGATATACACTGTCGGTCACAAGGAGAATTTGATGAAAAAATACCAGAGTCTGGCGCAACAAATTATCTCGCAGATTGAGCTTGGCGTATGGCTGCCGGGCGATAAGCTGCCTTCGCTGCGAGAGCAGGTGGCGAGCAGCGGCATGAGTTTTATGACCGTTGGCCACGCGTATCAGATGCTGGAAAGTCAGGGGCGCATTGTCGCCAGACCGCAGTCGGGCTATTACGTTGCCTCGCGCCCGACCGCACATCAGCCTGCTCCACCTGCCCAGGTGATGCGTGACGAAGTGGTGGATATTAATACCTACATCTTCGACGTCTTACAGGCCAGCCGCGACCCGTCCGTTGTTCCTTTTGCCTCCGCGTTTCCCGATCCCCGACTTTTCCCGCTGCAGCAGCTCAACCGCTCGCTGGCGAACGTCAGCAAAACCGCGACGGCGATGAGCGTGATTGAGAACCTGCCCCCGGGTAACGTCGATCTCCGCCACGCCATTGCCCGTCGCTACGCGCAGCAGGGGATGAATATCTCCCCGGAAGAGATCGTGATCACCGCAGGCGCGCTTGAAGCGCTCAATCTCAGCCTGCAGGCGGTAACCGAGCCGGGCGACTGGGTGATAGTCGAAAACCCGTGTTTTTACGGCGCGCTGCAGGCGCTGGAACGCCTGAAGCTCAAAGCGTTGTCGATTGCGACGGATGTCCGCGAGGGGATTGACCTGAATGCCCTTGAACAGGCGCTGAAGGAGTACCCGGTTAAGGCCTGCTGGATCATGACCAACAGTCAAAACCCGCTTGGCTTCACGCTGAGCGCGGAGAAAAAAGCGCAGCTTGTCGCGCTGTTAACGCAACACAACGTCCCCCTGATTGAAGACGATGTCTACAGCGAGCTCTATTTTGGCCGCGAAAAGCCGCTCCCGGCGAAAGCATGGGATCGCCAGGACATGACGCTTCACTGCTCGTCCTTTTCAAAATGTCTGGTAGCCGGTTTTCGCATCGGCTGGGTTGCGGCAGGAAAACACGCGAGACGCATTCAGCAGCTGCAGCTGATGAGCACGCTCTCCACCAGCTCACCCGTGCAGCTGGCGCTGGTGGATTACCTGGCGACGAAACGCTACGACGCCCATCTGCGCCGGCTGCGGCGTACGCTCGCCGAGCGAAAACAGCAGGCCTGGCAGTCCCTTTTGCGCCATATGCCTGCCGGCGTCAAAATCCACCATAACGACAGCGGCTACTTTTTATGGCTGGAGCTTCCGGCGCAGCTGGATGCGGGGCTGCTCAGCGAAAAAGCCTTAACGCACCACATCAGCATTGCGCCCGGAAAGATGTTTTCCACCTCCGACGCGTGGACACCGTTCTTCCGGTTTAATACCTCCTGGGCGTGGGGAGAGCGAGAAGAGCAGGCGGTCATTCAGTTAGGAAAATTAATTAGCACGATGCTGGAATAAACTTTTCTCCGTTATTTAAATAATCAATTCTTATCCTGATGACGGCGCTGCGAATATTTCGCGGTGCCCTGTCATAGGAAATCTGCATACCGTCTCTCGCGGCTAACTCCTTGTCTATAATCCAGTTAACGGGGAATGCGCCCTCGGTCACACCTTGATGAAATTTCCTGAAGCCGTACGGTGCGGCGCATTTGCGCGGTCTACGTTTAATAAGGGAGATATTTTTACGGCACGGCTGCCGCTAAATTTCATTGCGACAGGAGTAACCCTTATGAGCAAAAAATTTGCCCGCAGCAGCCTGTGCGCGCTCGGCATGACTATCATGACAGCGCAAGCCGCAGAACCACCAAAGGCCATCGGCGACGGGGAAGGTCGACTGGATATTATCGCCTGGCCGGGATACATCGAACGCGGACAGACGGATAAAAACTACGACTGGGTCACCCAGTTTGAAAAAGAGACCGGGTGTGCGGTCAACGTCAAGACGGCGGCCACGTCGGATGAAATGGTCAGCCTGATGGCGAAAGGGGGATATGACCTGGTCACCGCCTCGGGTGACGCCTCTCTGCGCCTGATCATGGGGAAACGCGTTCAGCCCATTAACCCCGACCTCATCCCCAACTGGAAAACCCTCGACGCGCGGATTGTGAAAGGGGAATGGTTTAACGTCGGCGGGAAAGTCTACGGCACGCCGTATCAGTGGGGGCCAAACCTGCTGATGTACAACACCAAAACCTTCCCGACGCCGCCGGACAGCTGGAGCGTGGTCTTTACCAAACAGGATCTGCCGGACGGTAAAACCAATCAGGGACGCGTTCAGGCGTATGACGGCCCGATTTATATCGCCGATGCGGCGCTCTTCGTCAAAGCTACCCAGCCGCAGCTGGGGATCAAAGACCCTTACCAGCTTACCGAAGCACAGTATGCCGCCGTGCTGAAAGTGCTGCGCGACCAGCACGCGCTGATCCACCGCTACTGGCATGACACCACGGTTCAGATGAGCGATTTCAAAAATGAAGGCGTCGTGGCCTCCAGCGCCTGGCCGTATCAGGCGAATGCCCTGAAGGCCGAGAACCAGCCCATTGCCACCGTTTTCCCGAAAGAGGGTGTGACAGGCTGGGCGGACACCACAATGCTGCACGCGCAGGCAAAACACCCGATGTGCGCCTACAAATGGATGAACTGGTCGCTGACGCCGAAAGTGCAGGGCGATCTGGCGGCCTGGTTTGGCTCCCTGCCCGTGGTTGCTGAAGGGTGTAAGGCCAGCACGCTGCTGGGTGATAAAGGCTGCGAAACAAACGGTTATAACGAGTTCGACAAAATCATGTTCTGGAAAACCCCTATCGCCGAAGGCGGCAAATTTGTCCCTTACAGCCGCTGGACGCAGGATTACATCGCCATCATGGGCGGTCGTTAATTGCCCGGGAGCAGAACATGACGTACGCGGTAGAGTTTAACAACGTTTCCCGTCTGTACGGCGACGTACGGGCGGTGGATGGGGTCACCATTGCTATTCGTGACGGAGAATTTTTCTCCATGCTGGGGCCTTCGGGCTCCGGCAAAACCACCTGCCTGCGTCTGATCGCGGGTTTTGAACAGCTGTCAGGCGGCACAATTTCTATCTTCGGCAAAGAGGCGAGCGGACTGCCTCCCTGGGAGCGGGATGTGAATACCGTCTTTCAGGACTACGCGCTGTTCCCGCATATGTCGATCCTCGACAATGTTGCCTACGGGCTGATGGTCAAAGGCATCGACAAGAAAAAACGTCATGCGCAGGCCCGTGATGCCCTGGAAAAAGTGGGCCTGAGCTTTGCCATAGCCCGCAAACCTTCACAACTTTCCGGCGGCCAGCGGCAGCGTGTCGCCATCGCCCGGGCGCTGGTCAATGAGCCGCGCGTCCTGCTGCTGGATGAACCCTTAGGTGCGCTCGATCTCAAACTGCGTGAACAGATGCAGTTCGAGCTAAAGAAGCTTCAGCAGGAACTCGGCATCACCTTTATTTTTGTCACCCACGATCAGGGCGAGGCCCTGTCCATGTCAGACCGGGTGGCGGTGTTCAATAACGGGCGCATCGAGCAGGTGGATACTCCGCGCGATCTCTACATGCGTCCGCGCACGCCGTTTGTCGCCGGTTTTGTCGGCACGTCCAACGTCTTTGATGCGGGCCTTGCGCAGAAAATATGCGGCATGGAAGGCAGCTATTCCCTGCGCCCGGAACATATTCGCCTTAATGAGGGCGGAGACGTTCAGGTTCAGGGCATCGTGCAGGCCGTTCAGTATCAGGGGGCGGCCACGCGGCTGGAGCTGAAACTTGCCGATGGCGCCAAACTGCTGGTGAGCCAGGCCAATCTCAGTGAAACCTCGTCGCTGAGCGGCATTGCGCCGGGGCAGGCGGTGATGGCGTCGTGGTCACGCGAGGCGATGATTCGCCTGCACGAGGAGAGGTGAAATGTCTATGAGTGTCGCGCATCCTCCCGCCTCGCACGGCCGCTTAAGCCGCATGACGGCGCTGTTCTGGCGTAAACCGTCGCTCGGCCTGTTCCTGCTTCTGCTCGCGCCGCTCATGTGGTTTGGCATCGTCTATTTAGGATCGCTTCTGACCCTGCTGTGGCAAGGATTTTACACCTTTGACGATTTCACCATGGCCGTCACGCCGGATCTGACCCTGGCGAACATTCAGGCGCTTTTCAACCCGGCAAACTACGACATTATCCTGCGCACGTTAACCATGGCGATTGCGGTGACGATTGCCAGCGCCATCCTGGCATTCCCGATGGCCTGGTACATGGCGCGATACACCCGCGGCAAGTGGAAAGCGTTTTTCTATATCGCTGTGATGCTGCCAATGTGGGCGAGCTACATCGTCAAAGCCTACGCCTGGACGCTGCTGCTGGCGAAGGATGGGGTGGCGCAGTGGTTTCTCAACCATATGGGGCTGGAGCCGATCCTGACCTCACTCCTTACGCTCCCGGCGATTGGCGGCAACACCTTGTCCACCTCCGGGCTGGGACGGTTTCTGGTCTTCGTCTATATCTGGCTGCCGTTTATGATCCTGCCCGTCCAGGCGGCTCTGGAACGCCTGCCGGCCTCGCTACTGCAGGCCTCAGCCGACCTCGGCGCGCGCCCTCGCCAGACCTTTCGCTACGTCGTTCTGCCGCTGGCGATCCCGGGTATTGCCGCGGGCTCAATATTCACCTTTTCCCTGACGCTGGGAGATTTCATCGTTCCGCAGCTGGTGGGGCCGCCGGGCTACTTCATCGGTAACATGGTCTACTCGCAGCAGGGCGCCATTGGCAATATGCCCATGGCCGCCGCGTTCACGCTGGTGCCCATCGTGCTGATTTCACTCTATCTGGCGTTCGTGAAACGTCTGGGAGCATTCGATGCACTCTGAACGCGCACCGCTGTTCCTGAAAGTGGCAGCCTGGGGAGGCGTCATCTTCCTGCACTTCCCGCTGCTGATTATCGCGACCTATGCCTTCAATACCGAAGAGGCGGCCTTCAGCTTTCCGCCGCAGGGGCTGACGCTGAAGTGGTTTAGCGTGGCGGCGGGGCGCGGCGATATTATTGAATCCGTGACGCTGTCACTTCAGATTGCCGCGCTCTCCACCGCGATTGCCCTCGTGCTTGGCACGCTTGCTGCAGCGGCGCTGTGGCGAAGCGAGTTTTTTGGCAAGAATGCGATCTCGCTGCTGCTGCTGTTGCCGATTGCGTTACCGGGGATCATCACCGGTCTGGCGCTGCTGACGGCATTCAAAACGATCGACCTTGAGCCTGGGTTTTTCACCATCGTGGTCGGACACGCCACCTTTTGCGTGGTGGTGGTGTTTAACAACGTGATTGCCCGGTTCAGACGCACCTCCTGGAGCCTGGTGGAAGCGTCGATGGATCTCGGGGCTGACGGTTGGCAAACCTTCCGCTATGTGGTGCTGCCCAATCTGGGTTCAGCGCTGCTGGCCGGGGGAATGCTGGCGTTTGCCCTGTCGTTTGACGAGATAATCGTCACAACGTTTACGGCGGGACACGAGCGCACGTTACCGCTGTGGTTGCTCAATCAGCTCGGTCGTCCGCGCGACGTTCCGGTCACCAACGTCGTGGCACTGCTGGTGATGCTGGTGACAACTATCCCCATTCTGGGAGCCTGGTGGCTAACCCGCGACGGTGAGAACATCGCCGGCAGCGGGAAATAACAGTGAATTCAACAGGAAAATGCTATGCAAACACAACTGCTGATAGAGGGAAAACTGGTAACCGGAGAGGGAGAAAAACAGCCGGTCTATAACCCGGCCACTGGAGAACTCCTGCTGGAGATTGCCGAGGCGTCAGCGGCTCAGGTCGACGCGGCGGTTCAGGCGGCCGACCGTGCTTTTGCTGAGTGGGGGCAAACCACGCCGAAAACCCGTGCCGAGTGCCTGCTGAAGCTGGCGGATGCGATTGAAGCGCATGGGGAGGACTTTGCCCGGCTCGAATCCCTCAACTGCGGGAAGCCGCTGCACTGTGCTCTGGGCGATGAAATTCCGGCGGTGGTCGACGTTTTCCGTTTCTTTGCCGGGGCCGCCCGCTGTCTGAACGGGCTTGCCGCCGGGGAGTACCTTGACGGGCACACGTCGATGATCCGCCGCGATCCGGTGGGCGTGGTTGCCTCTATTGCCCCCTGGAACTATCCGCTGATGATGGCGGCCTGGAAGCTGGCGCCCGCGCTGGCGGCAGGGAACTGCGTGGTGATTAAGCCCTCAGAGATCACGCCCCTCACCGCGCTGAAGCTGGGAGAGCTGGCTAAAGATATCTTCCCGGCAGGTGTGCTGAACGTCCTTTTTGGTCGCGGTAAAACGGTGGGCGATCCGCTTACCGGGCATGAAAAAGTCCGTATGGTCTCGCTGACCGGTTCGATTGCTACCGGGGAACATATCATCGGCCATACCGCGTCCTCCATTAAACGCACCCACATGGAGCTGGGCGGTAAAGCGCCGGTTATCGTCTTTGATGATGCCGACCTGGATGCGGTTGTCGAAGGGGTGCGGACGTTTGGTTTCTACAATGCCGGGCAGGACTGTACGGCGGCGTGCCGGATTTATGCCCAGAAGGGCATCTATGCCGCGCTGGTGGAAAAGCTGGGCGCAGCGGTCGCCAGCCTCAAAATGGGGGCGCCGGAGGATGACTCTACCGAACTGGGACCGCTCAGCTCGGCCGCCCATCTTTCACGCGTCTGTCAGGCGGTCGATGAGGCGAAAGCGCTCGGCCACATCCGCGTTGTCACCGGTGGGACCAAAAAAGAGGGGGCAGGCTACTACTTCCAGCCAACCCTGCTGGCGGGGGCGAAGCAGGACGACGCCATCGTTCAGCGGGAGGTGTTTGGCCCGGTGGTGAGCGTTACCGAGTTTGACGACGAGGCGCAGGTGCTGGCCTGGGCGAACGATTCGCAGTATGGCCTGGCGTCATCGGTCTGGACCAAAGACGTGGGCCGCGCCCATCGTCTGAGCGCGCGCCTGCAGTACGGCTGCACCTGGGTGAATACCCATTTTATGCTGGTGAGCGAAATGCCGCACGGCGGCATGAAATTATCCGGCTACGGCAAAGATATGTCGGTCTACGGGCTTGAGGATTATACGGTCGTGCGGCATGTGATGATCAAACACTAAGCCCGCCACGCCTGGCCGCATGCGCGGCCAGGCGTTCCCCGCGCCCGCCATGAGTGTTACGTAAGATACTCAATTGTTATTATCCATAACCTTTAAGTGGTTATTCTGTAACGAAAAAACTTGATCTGTATCAACATATGACGCATATTGCGTGCGGTTATTTTTTCGGCTCTGGTATACAGAATGACGTTGTATCAAAAGATGTTGGTTTTTTACGCAATCATGGCTTCCATCTGCGCATTAATTACCTGGTTCCTTTCTAAAGACCGCAAACGTATCCGCCTGCTCAGCGCTTTTCTGGTGGGGTCAACCTGGCCAATGAGCTTTCCCGTTGCGCTGCTGGTCTCGCTTTTCTGAAGCACGCTTCCATTTTTAAAAGATGAATATGGCATTCCAGATACGGCAACTGTATAAATACACAGTGCATCGTAAAAGGAGTGCTTATGAACAGTTTTTACTCGCAGCAGGCCGGTTGTACCGTGCGCTGGCATGACCTGCCCGGCACCGGCGATCCCGTGGTGTTCATTCACGGGCTGGGCTGCGCCTCTTCCTATGAATATCCCCGTGTCGTTCATGACCCGCTGTTTGGCGCGCGCAGAGCGATTCTCATCGATTTGCCTGGCAGCGGCTACAGCGACAAGCCTGAGCACTACAGCTATAAAACCACCGACCAGGCGCACGTTGTGGCGGAACTGATTGACCATCTAGAGCTGGAGTCCTTTTGGTTATACGGCCACAGCATGGGCGGCAGCATTGCTATCGAAACGGCGGGGCTGCTGGCGTCGCGCGTGAAGGGGCTGATGGTGTCAGAGCCCAATTTTCACGCGGGCGGGGGCATGTTCAGCCGGTCTATTGCGGCGCAAACCGAGCAGCAGTTTCTGACGCAGGGCTATGACGCCATGCTCAGCGCGGAAAAAACGGCGTGGGCCGGGTGCCTGCAGAGCAATGCGCCGTATGCCGTCTGGCGGGGTGCATCGAGCCTGGTGGCGGGCGTTGAACCGGAATGGGAAGCGCAGTTTCTGTCACTTCCTTGCCCGGTAACGTTGATTTTCGGCGAGCATTCTCTTCCGGATGACGATGTGGAAAGTCTGAAACAAAAGGGCGTCGAGGTGAAAATCATTCCTGCGGCAGGGCATTCAATGTCGTGGGAAAACCCTTCTGCGCTGGCGCAGACGATCGTTGGCTGTATGGCGCGGTGAAAATGGCCCGCATGGCTGCGGGCCGACATCTCAGCGCAATAACGCCTGTAAAGCCCGGCGAGCACCGGGCTGAACATCATGCGGATGCTGGTAATCAATGTTCTCTATCGCGCGGCTATAGAGTGCGACCAGCCAGTCGTATACGTACGCGGTGGCCGCATGCACAGGCTGTTCTCCCAGTCGCGTCAAGCGAGGCTCGGCGCTGCTGACCACTGGCGTAACGAAGATTGCCTGCCCCTTGCGGATGCGGCTTGCCGGACGTGTTGCCACAGGCGTCTGGTCGTAACCCAGCCAGCCAATGAAATTGCCCATCACGGCATGCAGCTGTGCCGCGCTGCTTTTATCCGCTTCGACGATACGCTGAAGCTGTTGAGGCAGATCAAGCCGGTAGCTGGTGACCACCAGCACATCCGCGATTTGCTGTAATACCGAAGGCTCCAGCCCAAGGCGCGCGGCCGTTGCCTCATTGCGGCTCCACTGACGCAGATGATTTATCCAGACTCTGTGCGCCAGACGCGCTTTGTCTTTTGTCTGGAACAGGCCGCTGCTTTCCTGGGTATTCTCGGCAAACAGGTCAATAGTGTCCGTAAACAGCCCGTTCACCTGCTCCTCGCGCGGCTGCTGAACGGCGAGCAGCGTTTCAAAGGCTTTCAGCGGCGGCAGCAGGCCTTCAAGCAGTTCGCCGTGGCGGGCGGCGCTGCTTTGCAGCGTGCGCACCATGTTTTCGGCCTGAGCGCGTCTTGTCCCCGGCTCTTCAACCAGCGGTGCCAGATAGCTCTGCATCAGCGATGAGAGCTCCTGTCGCAGCAAGCCTTTCAGCGTGCCGAGACGCTTCTGTCGCTGCGCGGGCAGCGTGGCCTGAGAGAGCCACTCAATGACGCGCTGCATGCTGTGGCTGTCCAGCGCCTGCAGCGTGCCCCAGCGTAAACCCGGCTTTCCAAGCAGATGCTGTACGGCTTCATCGAGATTCTGTCGGGTGGTAAAGCGGGCGTCGTGAGGGGTAATCGCCCACACCAGCCCCGGCAGGGCCGATTCTTCAGCAGGCTGCGTCTCCTTGACCCAGTTCATCAACACTTTTGCTTTTTTTGCCGTGTGTTCGTGCTGCGCCGTCGCGTTGCAAATCACCAGCACATCCGGCTGAAGCTGTTGACGGTAATGCTCGAGCAGCCACTGGGACTTCGCCTGGCGTAGCGGGTCGGCACGGTTATCTTCAAAAACCGGAATATCAATAATATCGACGTTATCCAGCGCGCCGTTCTCAACCGGCAGCACCAGCTCGCGGGTCAGGAAGGCCAGCACGTCGACGGGGATGCTGATGGCGTTTAGCATTATACCGCTATTCAGCGGATGAAGCAGCGTCTCCTGCGCGTCCTGAAGATCTAACGTGCCGTCGTGCGTCAGGAACCCTTCACCCGGCAGGCCAAAGCTGTCCACCAGCAGGCTAAGCGGGGCAGCAAGCTCTCCGGCATGGCTGGTCTGGTGCAGCACATGGGCCAGTTTTAACCACTGCTGGGTCAACTCCTGCTGCTCGCCCCACAGCAGCGACCAGACGCTGGCCCGCGTGCTGAGATCGAGAGAAGGCACCAGCCTGGCGAACTCATGCCACAGGGCATCATCAATTTGCTGCTTAGCGGCGGGTACGGTGCTTTGCCAGAAGCGGGCTATCGCCCCCACTTCCTGAGCCGTGATGCCGGGCACGCCCTGCGGCTGGCGCAGCCCGCGCCATTTCTCCAGACGTGTCTCAATGACCGCCTTATCTACCGCGCGCATCTGCGGATGCAGCGTCGAGCGGGCAATAAACAGCTGTACCAGCTCGGCCTCGGTGACCAGGCTTAGACGCAGCGGGAACGCCTCATCCGCCACCTCCGGGCTTTGCCGGGTGAAGCGGACGGCCATGTTGGTCAGGGCATGTCCCGGATTGATATGCGAAAAATAGTCAAAGGTGCGCTGGCCCGGCGTCACGTTCAGGCGTCCATTACCGCTGCCGCACAGGGATAACAGCAGATGGGCTTTCGCGCTCTGCGAATGACCGTAAAGCCCAATGCTGCTCTGGCGCGTCATGGCGCGTTCAATGGCCTGCTCCCGCGCCTGCGCCGCGTTGATGCGAGCAAGCAGGGCGTCAGCATCGTTATCCAGCACAGGGGCGTTCAGGCGCGTCTCATTAATCCACCCGATTAAGGCCTGAGTGGTGGTCGTCGTCGCTGTCATTTCAGGTATACGCTCCCGCTGTCGATCCAGTAGTGGCTACCGCTATGTCGGCGATCGGCCAGGGTATTCAGTTTGAAGGTTAATGCGTCAGGGGCAACCGGCGTGCCGTCCTGCAGCCAGGCATCGCTCAGCTCGAAGGCCTCAGGACCTTCCTGCTTGCTGCCGCCGCAGAGCTTCAGCCGCACGTTCAGCACGCCGTCACCGGCAATGGCTTTCGCCAGTTCAGCCGAGTTGATGCTGAGCGTGTAGAGCGGCGTGGCGGGCCAGCGCGCGTTCGCCAGCTGGCGGAAGCCGAGGGTAACGTTACCGCGCAGCGGGAAGTGCAGACGCGCGTCGAGCTTCGCGCCCGGCTTATCGAGGTCGATATCCTGATACCAGACGTTTTCCTCGCGCAGGGTATTAACGGTGTTATCCAGCACGCCGAGATACCGCACGGTTGAATACGCGCCAATGTCCGCGGCTTTAAAGTTGAAGCGCGGCAGACGCAGGTCCAGCGCCAGGCTGCAGAGCATGGCCCCCACGGCGGCCGTCGATTTCGGGTTGCCAATGCGCCCCTGCTGGCTGAACGGATACCACTCGTGCACCTGGTATTTATCCAGCCAGACGATACGGTTTACAGGCACCGGCTGCAGATGACGAATCAGCGCCTGAACGCCAGGCAGGCAGCCGGGGCGTCCGGTGATCAGCAGAATATCGCAGCTGTAATGGGATATCGCCTCGCACACCGCGTGAAGCGGCGAGGCCAGCGTAAACTGCCCGGCCAGCATTGCATCCTGCATTTCGCGGAAGTTCACATGCAGCGGCACAGCGAACAGGTCAAACGCGTCTGAACCCGCAGGCAGGGCATGGTCGATCGCCTGCTGCAGATAATTCATTACGTTGCGGGTCGGTTTCTGCGGCAGGAGATCGCCAAAGGTGGCATGCAGACCGGCCAGCGGATCGTCAACGTCGCTCGATTCCCACGCGGCAAGAATAGCGTGGCCAATCGGCATAAAGAGCTGAAGCGCCGTTTGCTGACGGAGTACCGCCTGGGTATCGATGCGCCCGGAGTCGCCGAACAGCGACGCCATCAGCAGCGAAGCGTCCGCGATACCGGATTTCTGCAGCTGCGTTTGCAGCGCGGGCAACACGTAGCGCTGAATCACGTCCAGAAGCGTGTCGTCGCCCGCGACTTTAAAGCCTTCACGGAACAGCAGCTGCGGGGTGATTTTGACGTTATTGCCGGAGCCGTCGTCCAGCTGATAGTGGGTGATCGCCATATCCGTTGTGCCGCCGCCGATGTCGATGGAGGCAGCGCGCAGCGCGCGGCCCGGCTGGCTACCCGGCTCAGGCTCACGGTCCGGGCGGGCCAGGGAGGAGAAGAAAGCTTCGGTCTGACCGCCAAAGCGGGAGATTGCTTCGTTATACAGCCAGACCAGTTGACCGCAGCTGGCTTCATCCCACTCCATCTGGATTTCAGGAACCGGCACCACGCTTTTATCCTGCTGTTTGCGGGTGACAAAATCCTCATCCTGCGGGTGCCATCCCATCGCTTTCCAGACGATGGCGATGGCTTCAAACATGCGGCGACGGAAAATTTCGCGCTCCTGCTTGGGCATGGCCGAGGGCAGGGTCAGGATCAGGGTGCGCAGCTGGCGCGGCGACGCCGGGAAGCCCAGACGCAGGCGCGTGGCGACACTGTTGATCTGCCCCAGCGCCTGCGCCAGCAGCTCGCACAGCATGTGCGTCATCAGCGTACTGCGGCTGTACTGCGGCGAGAAGACCGGCAGCCGCTCGTCCTGCGGCAGCGTGAAGAGCGGCTCGCCGTCGTCGTTCATCAGGTTCATCAGCGGAAACGCGGTGGCAAGCGGCTCACGCTGGGTTTTGCTGTTCATCTGGCTAAAGCGCCAGTCCTGCACGACCGGCGTTTCATCCCACAGGTAGCGACGCGGGCTGGAGATGCCGCTGTTGCCTTCGGTCCCCAGACGCTGCATCGCCAGCTTGCGGGCTTCATCGCCCACGCGAACAATTGACGGCCAGACAAAGGCATCTTCGCGACCGCTTTCAACCGAGAAGTGCTGCTTGCCAAAGCGCGCTTCCGAAAACTCAAGACGGCTGGTGAACAGGGGCGCATTCAGGAACTGCGGCTCGCTTAGCGAGCGGACCTGCAGCTCGGCGGTCTGGCGCAGGCCATCGTTGGCGTCGCCGTGGTCTTCAATAATGACGCCGCAGGTGTGGGTATTGCCCACGTCGAGGATCAGGTCGACCGGAATGGCTGGCGTGCTGAGCGTATGGGTGACAAATTTCACTTCCGGTACGGTGAGCTGTTCACCGAGCATGGTCAGCAGGTTAAGCCAGTGGGCCTGATATTCAAAACTGCGCATCGCCTGCTGCAGGTCGCGTTCAGAGCGGTTCTCAACGCCGTCGGCATACTGGGTAAACGCCTCGCGCAGCCAGCCGTCAATCCAGGTCTGGTCGAGGAAACTTTCAACTTCGTTGTCTCGCCAGGCCAGCGCGAAACGGGTCCCGTTGAGAATATCGTTTTCAACCGGGGACAGGGCGGACGTGGCGTGTTCTGCAATCTGGCTGTCAAGGGCGAGCGTGACGCGGTGCGTATTGCCTGCCGTATCGGGTGTATCCAGCCTGCGCACCTGAACGCGGGCCCAGTTATCAGGCCCCTCAACGAAGGTTCGCGGCGGGTTGAAGCGCAGGAACGGAACAGGAAGCCAGACGCCGTCCAGCACCGTCAGAGACTGATGCAGCGGGAGGGTGGTTTCCGGTTTGACCACTTCAGGCTGCCCGCCGTTCGTGCCCGGGAGGGTATAGCGCCCGTTGACCAGGTCGAAATCGAGGCGCAAAAGCGGACCGTTCGCGGTTTTACGTACGAAGCGCCCGTTGCTGGCGGTGTCCTGCGGCGTCAGACCGAAATCAAGGAACTGCACGCCGCTGTTGGCAATAAGCGTGACGCTTTGTTTATAGTCGCAAAGATTAACCAGCATAGGATCAGGCACCTGCTTTCTTGAACGTCAGGGGAACGACGGTATTGGCATCATAACGGGCGCGACATTCTGCGATATCGCTGGCGCCTGCTTTACAGGCAACCTCCGGCATCGGGTAGCGGGAGCCGTCGGTGCAGCGGGCAGTACCGCGACTTTTAATCATCAGCTCACCGTTGCTGTGCAGGCCGGAGAAGACCTCCGCGCGGCAGACAACGTTGTCGCCATGGACAACCCGGGCGAAGCCTTTATTGTTCTGGATCTGATAGCGCATTGACGGCGGCTTGCCGGTGACCGGATCTTTCACGTCGAGAACCGCACGCCAGGTGCCGTTCAGGAAACGCGTCGATCCCGCTTTCACCTGATTCGCTTCCATCACCATGGCGTCTTTCGGGATGGCGACAATCACCACCGGAGCGGGCTGTGGTGCAGGAACGGGAGCAGGCTCTTTTTCTTTGCTTGCCAGGACCTCTGCCTGATGCAGCGGTAATTTCATGGCCAGCGGCTCAACCGCTTTGATCGGCTTTGGCGCAATCTCTACTGGCTCAGGTGTCAGTGTCGGCACGGGCTCAGCGGAAGGGGACTGTTTTGGCCACAGCAGCGGTGCAGCAACGGCGGCAACGATCACCGCGGCAACCGGCAGCGTCCACATGGGAATGCGACGTTTTTTCACGACGTTCGCCGGAACAGGTTCCTGGACTGGTTGCGCAACGGCCTGTGCCGGCTCAGGCTCATACAGATCTTCCGGCGTGATACGCACCACCGTGGAAGGGGCGATCAGCGGCTCGTCGGCGTGTTCGAAGGCCACAACCGGTTCTGGCTCAGGCTCGGGTTCAGGATCTTCAATCACAACGGGGGCAGGCTCAGGGACCAGCGATTCACGCAGGCAGTCGAGGACATCGTCGCGCGCATTTTCGTTCAGGTTTACAAACCCCCAGAAGCTGATGACCGGCTTTCCGTCCACCAGGAAGAGGAAGTTTTCACCCGGGAACTGAAACGCCTTTGACAGCAGAGAACCAAAAAGCTGCTGTGCGGTTTTGGGCGACTGGAGGCATTTCTTGCTTAACGACTCAACGCTGGCTAGCGTGTTTTCCAGATAGCGCAGGGCGCGATAACGGTCATCTTCATCGGCCGCCTTCCAACTGGTTACGCTACCTTCAACGGGGGAATACCAGTCCACGCGGTCACCGCTGTCGTTGACCTGAGGAATAGCCAGACAGTCGACGATGGCCTGTTGTTTGCGCAACCGGAGCGCTTCCCGGATTTGTAACGCTGATTCAAAAACGGCTTGTCCGCCGCCCCCAACGGCCTGAAAGTCATCCAGGTTACCGCTGCGTAAAAGAGTTTTTGCCACGATTTGATCCCATATACTTCTTCACACCGTTACTTTAACGAAACGAGGAAGCAACCAAACGGGGGAAGAGACGCTAAAAGGACCGATTTCTTGCGGCATAGAAAGTGACGGTTGTGCTTGACGAATAATGGCCCTTAAGGCAAATCACCTTTTTGGGCGCTGGCTGTTAAAACAGCAATAAACGCGGCTTTAGAATAACCTGATAGTGTTTCGTTATTTGCCAGGTCATATCGCCTGTGCTGTTATTACTGTCTTATATAATAAAACTGTCAGGGTTATAACCATGTCTACAGGGAAAACACTGCTCGCCCTTGCGCTGAGCGCGCTGTTACCAGCCGGTGCCGCATGGGCGGCAAACAACGACACCCTTATTTACTGTTCTGAAGCGTCTCCCGAGTCCTTCAACCCGCAAATCGCCAGCTCTGGCCCGTCTTTTGTGGCCAGCTCTCAGGTACTGTACAACCGCCTGATCAATTTCGACCCGGTGAAAAACACACCGGTTCCGTCGCTGGCGGAGTCCTGGACGATTTCGCCGGACGGTAAGACGTATACCTTTGCCCTGCGCAAAGGGGTGAAGTTCAACAGCAATAAATACTTCAAACCGACGCGCGACTTTAACGCCGATGACGTTATTTTCTCGGTTCTGCGTCAGAAAGACCCTAAACACCCGTATCACAACGTGTCGCAGGGCAACTACGAATACTTTAACGATGTCGGTCTCGATAAGCTGATCCAGGACGTTAAAAAGGTCGACGATTATCACGTCCAGTTCACCCTCAGCGAACCCAACGCCGCGTTTCTGGCCGACTGGGGGATGGATTTCGCCTCCATTCTCTCCGCCGAATACGCCGACGCGATGCTGAAAAAAGGCACGCCTGAAAACGTAGACACCTGGCCGATTGGCACCGGGCCTTATGTGCTGCAGCAGTACAAGGTGGATTCGCTGATCCGCTACGTCGCGAACCCGAACTACTGGGAAGGCGAGGTGCCGACGAAGCATCTCATCTTCTCCATCACGCCGAACGTGGAAACCCGTCTGGCGAAGCTGCAGACCAACGAGTGCCAGATCATTCCTGCACCGTCCCCGGTTCAGTTTGACGCCATCAAGAACAACAAAGACCTGACGCTGCACTCGGTCGATGCGCTGAACGTCGGCTATCTGGCGTTCAACACCGAGAAAAAACCGTTTGATAACGTGCTGGTGCGTCAGGCGCTTAACTACGCGACCGACAAGAAGGCCATTGTTAACGCGGTCTTTATGGGGTCGGGCACGGTGGCAAAATCGCCGATCCCGCCAAATATGCTGGGCTTTAATAAAGACCTGAAGGACTACAGCTACGATCCTGAAAAAGCGAAAGCGCTGCTGAAGCAGGCGGGGCTGGAGAAGGGCGCGGAAGTCACGCTGTGGTCAATGCCGGTTCAGCGTCCTTATAACCCGAACTCGCGCCGTATCGCAGAGATGATCCAGAGCGACTGGGCGAAAGTCGGCGTGAAGGCCAAAATTGTCTCTTACGAGTGGGGTGAATATCTCTCCGGAATGCGTAAAGGCGAACATGACTCCGCGCTGTTTGGCTGGATGTCCGATAACGGTGACCCTGATAACTTTGCCGACGTGCTGCTGGGCTGCAACAGCATTAAAACCGGATCAAACGCCGCGCGCTGGTGCGATAAGGGTTATGATGCTCTGGTGCAAAAAGCGAAGCTGACCAGCAGCCCGGCCGAGCGCGCGAAACTTTACGGCCAGGCGCAGGAGATTTTCTACCAGCAGGCGCCGTGGATCGCACTGGCAAACGGGAAAACGTTCTATGCAACCCGCAGCAACGTGACCGGATACAGCGTGAGCCTGATGGGCAGCGATTTCTCCAAAGCGAAGCTGAACTAAGCGTTTTATCGCCGGGTGGCGGCTACGCCTTACCCGGCCTACATTTGGCACCCGTAGGCCCGGCAAGCGTAGCGCCACCGGGCACATGACAAGGAGTGACAATGTCACATTTAAGCGAAGTTACCGCCCGTGTGGATGCCGCTATCGAAGAGAGCGTGATTACCCATATGAATGAACTGCTGATCGAATTAAGCGATGACGCTGAGCTCAGCCGTGAAGATCGCTACACCCAGCAGCAGCGTCTGCGTACCGCGATTTCGCACCACGGTAAGCAGCATAAAGAGGAGTTGGACGCGCGTGAGGAACAGCTGACCAAAGGCGGCACCATACTGTAACGATCAAAACTGGCGTCGCGCCACCAGCCAGGCCCCGACGACCAGCATCACCGCGCCGCACGCCGGGCCAATCAGGGCGCGGAGCGGAATGCCGTTGCTCCTCAGCACGTCCATCACCAGCCCGCCAATCAGCTGGCTTGCCACCAGCACGGCGATAGTCGTCGCCGCGCCAACGTTCTGATACCCGCTGATGCTGGCAAACACGAAAAACGACCCCAGCAGCCCCGGGATAAGCGTCCACCAGCGCACCGTCGCGGCCAGCTCGCTGAACCCGGCCACGCCCTGTTTCAGCAGCAGAATACCGACAAATAGCACGATGCCGACCAGCGAATTCAGCAGCATCGCGATGAGAATGGTGGAGGAGGACTGGGTGATACGCACCATCAGGGTGTTTTGCACCACCAGACCGATGCCCGCCGCGACCAGAAACGCCAGCGTCAGTGACTGATTCATGGGATCGCGTCCGGATCGCTGCGCTCGTCCAGCTGCAGCTGCATAAAGGTTAAGTCCAGCCAGCGGCCAAACTTGGTTCCCACCTGCGGCATTTGTCCGGTCGTCACAAAGCCGAGCGTTTCATGGAGATGAATCGAGGCATGGTTTTGCGCTTCAATGCCGGCCACCATCACGTGTTTCCCAATGGCGCGGGCCTCGTTAATCAGCGCCTTCATCAGCGTGCGGCCAATCCCTTTGCCCTGATGATCCGGGTGGACGTAGACCGAATGCTCAACCGTATGACGGAAACCGTCGAAGGCGCGCCAGTCGCCGAAAGAGGCGTAACCGGTGATAACGCCGTTTTCCTCGCTCACCAGAACCGGGTAACCCGCGAGCGTGCGCGCCTCAAACCAGGCGATTCGGTTATCGGTATCGACGGTTTTATCGTTCCAGATCGCGGCAGTATGCAGCACCGCATGGTTGTAGATTTTGCCTATCGCAGCGCAGTCTTCCTTGCAGGCATGACGAACGATCATGATTAACCCTCTGTGTGTTGTTCACTATAGTGTTACGTTATTCCTACGATATTACACAACCGTATAGCCCGAACGCTACGGCATAAGCCATATTTTTTTGTTATCAA
This sequence comes from Enterobacter sp. 940_PEND, assembly GCF_001059415.1. Lineage (NCBI taxonomy): Bacteria > Pseudomonadati > Pseudomonadota > Gammaproteobacteria > Enterobacterales > Enterobacteriaceae > Enterobacter > Enterobacter sp. 940_PEND. Next base: position 1,777 of record NZ_JUMS01000007.1, on the reverse strand, counting down.
AAGCACATTGAAATGCCTTTCATACACTATAGTATGACGTCATGAACACCATAACAGACACGATGAATCAACGGATTAGCGCAAGAATTCGCCTTGAACGCGAGTCTCGCGGATGGTCCCTGAGCGAGCTTGCTGACCGGGCAGGGGTCTCGCGCGCGATGATCCACAAGATTGAACGCGGAGACAGCAGCCCGACGGCCACCTTGCTTGCTCGCCTGTCCGGCGCGTTTGGCATCAGCATGTCAACGCTTATTGCCCGGGCCGAAATGCAGGAGGGCAAGCTGCTGCGCCTTGCAAACCAGCCCGTCTGGCGAGATCCGCAGACGCACTATCTCCGCCGCCATGTTTCTCCCCGCACCGATCTGCCCATCGACCTTGTTCAGGTTGAACTGCCCGCGGGCAGCGATGTTCCGATGCCTGCATCTTCTTACGCGCTGGCACGTCAGCTTATATGGCTCCAGTCCGGCGAGCTGGTGTTTCAGGAGGGCGATACGCGCCACGAAATGCACGCCGGAGACTGTCTCGAGCTGGGGCCGCCAAATGACTGCAGGTTCATCAACGAAACGAATGAAACCTGCATCTATCTGGTTGTACGGCTTAACCAGTCTGCCTCGTAATGCTAATGCGATAACGCCGATCGTGAGCCAGGCTGTAATGACATTTGTACAAGAAGGAGATCCCGATGAATCAACCTGTTTCGCAAAATCGCCGCTGGGTGCTGGCCTCTCGTCCGCAGGGTGCGCCGGTCGCGGAAAATTTTCGTCTCGAAACGCAGCCTGTTCCCGCCCCGGCTGAGGGACAGCTTTTGCTGCGCACCGTCTGGCTGTCGCTGGACCCTTACATGCGGGGGCGTATGAGCGATGCGCCATCCTATTCACCACCGGTTGAGCTGGGCGCTGTGATGGTGGGGGGAACGGTTAGCCGCGTTGAGCAGTCAAATCATCCCGACTTCAAAGCCGGTGAGTGGGTGCTGGGCTACAGCGGCTGGCAGGAGTATGAACTCTCGGACGGCAGCGGCCTGGTGAAGCTGGGAGAAAATCCGTCACATCCTTCCTGGGCGCTGGGTATTCTGGGCATGCCGGGCTTTACCGCCTATATGGGATTGCTGGATATCGGGCAGCCAAAAGCGGGCGAAACGCTGGTGGTCGCCGCGGCGACAGGCCCGGTTGGCGCGACCGTCGGGCAGATCGGTAAAATCAAAGGTTGCCGGGTAGTCGGCGTCGCCGGTGGGGCTGAAAAATGCCGCCATGCCGTTGAGGTCCTCGGGTTTGACCTCTGTCTGGATCACCACGCGGCCGACTTTGCCGAACAGCTGAAACGCGCATGCCCGAACGGGATTGACGTCTATTATGAAAACGTCGGCGGGAAAGTATTTGACGCCGTGCTGCCGTTACTGAATACCTCCGCGCGCGTGCCGGTGTGCGGCCTGGTGAGCGGCTACAATGCGACGGGCCTGCCCGAGGGGCCGGATCGCCTGCCGCTCCTGATGGCGACCATCCTGAAGAAACGCATTCGTATGCAGGGCTTTATCATCGGCCAGGATTACGGTCACCGCATTAAGGAGTTCCAGGAAGCGATGGGACGCTGGGTGCAGGAGGGCAAAATTCACTATCGCGAACAGATAACGGACGGGCTGGAGAACGCGCCCGAGGCGCTGATTGGCCTGCTTGAAGGGCGTAACTTCGGCAAAGTCGTGATTCGCGTCGCGAGTGACAATAAATAAACGGCACTATGGCGGGGTTTCCCGCCATATTTATTTGTGAAGATACGATATATT
>NZ_JUMS01000093.1:0-133127 GCF_001059415.1 Enterobacter sp. 940_PEND | reverse complement strand
ACACTAAAAACGGCAACCACAGGTTGCCGTTTTGCTTTTACCTTGTGCGGCCTGATGCCCTCACCCAGGCCCTCTCGCTCGGGGAGAGGGAACAAACACTAAAAACGGCAACCAGGGTTACCGTTTTGCTTTTATCTGTCCCAGTAGGCCTCTTCGAGGCTGTCTTCCCGTTCCGGCAGCCCACGCGTTAAGCGCGGAGAGTGCTGGTTCAGTACCTGATAGCTCACGCGGTTGGCATATTTACACACCTGCGCCAGCGAGGAATAGGTCAGCCAGCTGAACTTGTGCTTGCTGGAGTTCGGCACGTTGGTTTTATGGTAGGCGTTAGCGGTGATGTCGTGCAGCAGCGCGGCCAGCGCGCCGTCGCCCGCACCGTTGGTGTTCATGATCTTCTCCGGTCCGCCCATGTATGGCGCGATATGAGAGTAGATACGCAGCGGATTCAGGCAATCTTTGTAGCGCATGCCGCGGCTGAACTCGTACTGGTTGAACTCGGCAATCGCACCGGGCAGCAGCGGGTGCTGGGTTTTGCGCTTGCTCTCTTCTTCCGTGAAGCCCGCCATGTACAGCCCAACCGGGCCGGCGGTGCAGAGCACCAGATCCACCCAGTCCAGCGCTTTGTCAGACGCCAGCAGCGGATCGCTTTCGCCGGTCAGCGCTTCGGCCTCTTCTTCGTTCATCGCCAGAATCGAGACGTGCTCTTTCAGGAACGCCTGCCACCACTCCGGGTTATCGGCGATAACAAATTTCGTGCCCAGCGTCAGAACGACAGGCACGTTGTATTTCTTCGCGTACTCGATCGCCTTCATGGTCGCTTCCGGCATCGGCTCGCCCGGCTTACAGCGCACCAGGTAGGAGGTCAGCACCAGCGCCGAGGCGCCCGCAATCACCTCTTCCGGAATACTCTCGGCGCGCAGCTTGTTCATATGACCCGGGCTGATGGCAAAAGTACGCTCGCCGGAATCGCTAATCAGCGTAAAGCAGCGGCCAATAGGCCCGTCGACGCCCTGAAGGTAGTTCAGATCGGTACGGCTGGAGGTGTTGCAGAGATAGCGGTAGGCATAGCCACCGATTTCAATATTGCTGCACATCACGCCGAGCAGCACCGAGCGGTCGTCGGCCAGCACGGAGTAGTTGTGCATGGTATTGCCGATGGTGCCACCGGCGAACTGATGGGTAATCAGGTTTTCGCGCACCAGCTCCTGGTACAGCGCTTCGGCAACGTCGTCCTCAATCACCAGCGAGTGACCGGCGCTCAGACCGTAACGGGCGACAAACGCATCATCCACTTTCGCTTCAATGTCCACCAGCGTCTGATCGATACCGACGACCCATGCCGCGCTGGTTTCGTTTTCAGGCTGGATTTGCTGCAGGAGCGGATCGCGGGCATCGACGGGGAAGTAGTGTTTGGATTTGCGTTTACCGGGAAATTTCATGGTCTGAACTGTACGAAGAATATGGGCCGGGAATGGTAGCACAAACCCGGCCCGGAGTGCGATCAGCGGCTGTTCGTTACCAGCGAGACCATCATGTCGATATGCTCAGGCGAGTCGTTAAGCGCCGGAATGTACTCGTACTTTTCGCCGCCAGCCTCAAGGAAAAATTCCCGGTTTTGCACCGCGATCTCCTCCAGCGTTTCCAGACAGTCAGCCGAGAAGCCCGGCGACATCACCTGAATGTGCTTCACGCCCTTCTCACCCAGCATTTTGAGGGTTTCATCGGTGTACGGCGTCAGCCACGGCTCGCGGCCGAAACGCGACTGGAAGGTCATCATCACCTTCTCCGGCGGCAGGCCAAGGGCGGAGACCAGCTCGCGCGTGGTATCGCGGCAGCGCTGCGGATAATCATCCCCTTCATTGGCGAAACGCTGCGGGATCCCGTGATAGGAAAGGAGCAGCAGATCCGGCTCGCCGTGCTTTTCAAACGACGCGCGCGCGCTGTTGGCAAGCGCCTTGATGTAGAGATCGTTATCCGCATAGTCGCGAATAAAGGTCACGCCCGGAATGCGGCGGCGGGTCGCCAGAATGCGGGCCAGCTCGTCCCAGACGGCGGCCACCGTCGAGCAGGAGTATTGCGGGTAGAGCGCCAGCACGACGATATGGTCCACGCCCTGCGCCAGCAGTGATTCCACCGCGCTTTGCAGGGACGGTTTTCCGTAGCTCATGCCGAGCGCGACGGGCATATCCGGCAGGCGGGCGGCCAGCGCTTTTTCCTGGCGACGGCTGTAAACCATCAGCGGCGAGCCCTCTTCCATCCAGACGGACTGATAGAGTTTGGCGACGCGCGGAGAACGAATCGGCAGAATGACGCCACGCAGCAGCGGCCACCACAGCAGTCTCGGGAAATCCACGACGCGCGTGTCGCTTAAAAATTGTCGCAGGTAGCGTTTTACCGCGTCTGATGTAGGTGCTTCTGGAGTGCCCAGATTGGCAAGCAGGATGCCGGTTTTCGCCTGACTCATTCACGCCTCTTAACCATTTGATAGGTTGTCAATTGTAGCGGAAATGCGTTTAAACGAAACCCATTGCTGTAATAGGTAAGATGAGAATATTTCTCACCCGGGAGCCCGGGTGAGAGGCGCGCGATTAGCCGAGGATTTTTTCCAGCTCTGCACGTACGTCAGCCACGGCTTTGGTGCCGTCAACTTTGGCGTATTTGGTGTTACCCGCCTGCGCTTCTTTGGTGTAGTAGCCGATCAGCGGCGCGGTCATCTGATGGTATTCCACCAGGCGTTTACGCACGGTCTCTTCCTGATCGTCTTTACGGGTGGTCAGCTCTTCGCCGGTCACGTCGTCTTTGCCTTCAACCTTAGGTGGGTTGAATTTGATGTGGTAAACGCGGCCAGAAGCAGCGTGTACGCGACGGCCAACGATACGGTCAACGATCAGCTCGTCCGGCACGTCGAACTCCAGAACGTAGTCCACGTTGATGCCCGCTTCTTTCATGGCGTCAGCCTGAGGAATGGTGCGCGGGAAGCCGTCCAGCAGGAAACCGTTACGGCAATCTTCCTGAGCAATGCGCTCTTTGACCAGAGCAATAACCAGCTCGTCGGTCACCAGCTTGCCTGCGTCCATGATGTCTTTCGCTTGTTTACCCAGCTCGGAGCCAGATTTTACAGCGGCGCGCAGCATGTCACCGGTGGAGATTTGCGGAATACCGTATTTCTCCATGATGAACTGAGCCTGAGTTCCTTTACCCGCGCCCGGAGCGCCAAGCAGAATAATACGCATTGCGAAAATCCCCTCAAAAGTCGTTTCAATTTTTCAAAAGCGCTAAACAATACCACCAGAACGGGCATCGCTCAAGGAAGGCGGGAAGGCTGAAACGGTTAACGAGGGGAGATTATTTGGGTTAGTGTGGTCTGGTGCCCTCACCCCGGCCCTCTCCCACGGGAGAGGGAGAAGGCCAGGGGAGGCGTGCTCAATTACGCCAGCAGCAGCGCATTCACACGTTTAATGAACAGGTTAGGATCTTCCAGCGTGCCGCGCTCGGCCAGCAGGGACTGATCCAGCAGCAGTTCAACCCACTCGGCAAAGCGGGCGTCGTCCTGGGTATCCGCCGCGCGTTTCACCAGAGGATGATCCGGATTAAGCTCAAAGATATATTTCACTTCCGGTACCGCCTGGCCCGCCGCAGCGAACAGCTTCGCCATCTGAGTACTCATTTCGTCGGCATCGGTGGTGACAATCGCCGGAGTGTCGGTCAGACGGTGCGTGAAGCGCACCTCTTTCACGCGCTCGCCCAGCAGGGTTTTCACGCGCTCAACGAACGGCTCCAGCGCCTTCTCGGCTTCTTTCGCGCTTTCGTCCACTTCATCCGCCAGCTTGTCGATGGATTCGTCGGCTTTGGCTACGGACTGGAACGCCTTACCGTCGAACTCGGTCAGGTAGTTCATCATCCACTCGTCGATGCGGTCAGAAAGCAGCAGCACTTCGATGCCTTTCTTACGCAGCAGCTCCAGGTGCGGGCTGCTCTTCGCCGCCGCGTAGCTGTCGGCGGTGATGTAGTAGATCTTCTCCTGCCCTTCTTTCATGCGGGAGACGTACTCTTCCAGCGACACGGTCTGCGCGGAGGAGTCGGTGTGCGTAGAGGCGAAGCGCAGCAGTTTGGCGATGGTTTCAACGTTCGCGGTGTCTTCTGCCGGGCCTTCTTTCAGCACCAGGCCGAACTGTTTCCAGAAGGTCTGATATTTTTCAGCATCGTCTTTCGCCAGTTTTTCCAGCATCTGCAGAGCACGTTTGGTCAGGGCGTTGCGCAGGTTACGGGTGACGGTGCTGTCCTGCAGAATTTCACGCGAAACGTTCAGCGGCAGATCGTTGGAATCTATCAGACCGCGCACAAAGCGCAGGTAGTTCGGCATGAACTGCTCGGCGTCGTCCATGATGAACACGCGCTGCACGTACAGCTTCAGGCCATGCTTGTGATCGCGGTTCCACATGTCCCACGGTGCCTGTGCCGGAATGTACAGCAGGCTGGTGTACTCCTGCTTACCTTCCACGCGGTTGTGGCTCCAGGTCAGCGGGTCGGTAAAGTCGTGGGCGATGTGCTTGTAGAACTCGTTGTATTCGTCGTCTTTAATTTCAGACTTGTTGCGCGTCCACAGCGCCTGCGCCTTGTTGATTTTCTCCCAGGAAACCACGGTTTCACCGTCTTTCTCTTCCTGTTTTTCAATCTCAACCGGCAGCGCGATGTGATCGGAGTATTTGCTGATGATGGAGCGCACGCGCCAGTCATTCAGGAAATCGTCTTCCCCTTCGCGCAGGTGCAGGGTGATTTCGGTCCCGCGATCCGCCTTGGTGATGTCATCAACGGTGTACTCGCCTTCCCCTTTGGATTCCCACAGGACGCCGTTCTCGGCGCTGTCGCCCGCCGCGCGGGTGCGGACGGTGACTTTGTCCGCCACGATGAATGCCGAGTAGAAACCGACGCCGAACTGGCCGATCAGCTGGCTATCTTTCGCCTGGTCAGAGCCCATGGACTCGAGGAACGCCTTAGTGCCGGATTTCGCGATGGTCCCGAGGTGGTCGATCACCTCGTCGCGGTTCATCCCGATGCCGTTATCGGCGATGGTCAGGGTGCGGTTCTCTTTATTAAACGAGACGCGCACGCGCAGCTCGCCGTCGCCTTCGTACAGATCCGGGTTAGACAGCGCGCGGAAGCGCAGCTTGTCCGCCGCATCCGAAGCGTTGGAAATCAGCTCACGCAGGAAAATTTCTTTGTTGGAATACAGGGAATGGATCATCAGGTGCAGAAGCTGTTTTACTTCTGACTGGAAACCACGGGTTTCTTGTCCTTTCATCTATGTCGACCTCAACAATGCCATTTAATGGGGTTTTAAAACGTTGAGTGAGAGATGGGGATAGGGGGGGAAATTTTCAAGCGGAGGCCGCGCGTGCAGCCTCCGTTTGGTCAGAAAATAATCTTGTGACGTCCGGCCAGAGAGTGCGACAGCGTGGTGCCGTCCACCATCTCCAGCTCGCCGCCGACCGGCACGCCGTGGGCGATGCGGCTGGCGTCAACGCCATACTGCGAGCACAGCTCGGCGATGTAGTTGGCGGTTGCCTCCCCTTCCACCGTGGGGTTGGTGGCGAGGATCACCTCTTTGATCGTTTCGGACTCAAGACGCTGTTCAAGGCGGTCAAGACCGATATCGTCCGGGCCAATACCGTCCAGCGGGGAGAGATGCCCCATCAGCACGAAATAGCGCCCGGAAAACTGCCCGGTTTGTTCGATGGCGTAGATGTCCGCCGGACTCTCCACCACGCAAATCTGGCCGTTTTCCTGACGACGCGGGTTCGTACAGATGTTACACACCTCCTGCTCGGTAAAAGTGCGGCAATCCGCACAGTGACCAATTTCTGACATGGCACGGGTTAAAGCCTGCGCCAGGCGCATCCCGCCGCTGCGGTCGCGCTGCAATAGCGTAAACGCCATGCGCTGCGCCGACTTCGGGCCAACGCCCGGCAGGCAGCGCAGTGCTTCCATTAACTGCGTGAGCAGCGGACTGGTTTGCATCAGAATGGCATCTTGAAGCCAGGCGGCAGCTGCATACCGCTGGAAACAGAGGCCATTTTCTCTTTCTGAGTTTCGTCGATACGGCGAGCGGCATCGTTAAACGCGGCTGCAACCAGATCTTCAAGCATCTCTTTGTCGTCTTCGAGCAGGCTCGGGTCGATTTCCACGCGACGGCAGTTGTGCGCACCGTTGATGGTCACTTTGACCAGACCGGCGCCGGACTCACCCGTGACTTCCAGCTGAGCGATCTCTTCCTGCATCTTCTGCATTTTTTCCTGCATCTGCTGAGCCTGCTTCATCAGGCCACCCAGACCGCCTTTTCCACCAAACATAGGCTTCTCTCTTCTTTCACGTTTAAGGATTACAACCGTAAGTCAGACTCACGATCAAATGGGGCGAATACTCTCTTCATCCAGATCGGCGTCGAAGAACCGGCGCAGGGTCTGAATGTTGTTATCCGCAATAATCGCCTCGCGCGCCTGCGCGAGCTTTTCTTCATAAATGGCCTGGCGCCACTCGAGCGGCGTTTTCACTGCCGGATTATCATCTTCAATGATAGTCAATTCAACCGGTGCGCCCTGTAATGCGGTGAGCGCCTCCGCCAGCGCCTTTTGCGCGCCAGGGGAATTGAGGTGCCGCTGACCCGGACGCAGGTGCAAACGCACCTGATTGCCGTCCTGCTCTTTCCAGGCATTCAGCGCGACCTGCTCGACCAGCTTCGGCAGCTGGAGTTTGCTGACCTCGGCGGCCCAGGCGTCGCGCGCAATGGACTCTTCGGCAAGCTTCGCGGAAAGCTCCGGCGTTTTCTCATGCTCCAGCGCCTTTTTCAGCGCTTTCGGCGTGGCGACCTCTTCCTTCACCGTTTCAGTGATGGTGGTTGCCTTCCAGCGGTAAGCCTCTTCTTTCACCGGGGCTTTCTGCTCGAGCGCGGACGGTGCAGGACGCGACTGTACGCGCTCCGTTACCGAGGCCAGACGTTCAAGCGCGGCGTTGTTCACCGGCCGCGCTCTTCCTGGCGCTGCCGGTTCACTCTTTTTTGGTTTGGTTACTCCCTGCGCACGCTGCAGCTGGCTGCGTGCGGCAAGCACCGAACTGGTGGCATCCGACAGCGGAACGTTCTGCTGTGGCGGCGGCGTCGGCTGCGGCGGCACCTGCTGCGGCGACATCACCGCCGTAGGGGCGACCGGCGCGAAAGACTGCCGCGGCGCTTCCGGCTCCGGCAATGGCATGCGAGGATGGAACGCCAGCGCGCGCAGCAGCGTCATTTCAACGCCCATCCGTGGATCCGGCGCGAAAGGTAGCTCTTTCCGACCAATCAGCAGCGTCTGGTAATACAGCTGCACGTCGGCAGGCGGCACGGTGCGGGCAAGCTCACGCATCCGCTGTTCAATAGCGGCCATATCCGCACCGATGGCGGACGGAGAAAGCTGCAGCATCGCCACGCGGTGCAGCAGGCTGAGCATCTCAACCAGCAGCCCTTCCCATTCGATACCCCGGGCAGCGGCGGCATTCACCTGCGACATCACGCGTTCGCCGTTGGCGGCGATCATCGCTTCGATAAGCGACAGCGCCTGATCGTCATCCAGCGTGCCGAGCATGGTGCTGACCGCCTCGGTGGAGAGCTTGCCGTCACCGCTGGCAATCGCCTGGTCGGTCAGGCTGAGCGCATCACGCAGGCTGCCGTCCGCCGCGCGGGCCAGCAGCTGCAGGGCGCGCGGTTCGTGGACAATTTTCTCTTCATCAAGAATGTGCTCAAGCTGCGCGCGGATCTGCTCAACGTCCAGCGCCTTCAGGTGGAACTGCAGGCAGCGCGACAGGATGGTGACAGGCAGCTTTTGCGGATCGGTGGTCGCCAGCAGGAACTTCACGTGCGCGGGCGGCTCTTCCAGCGTTTTCAGCAGGGCGTTAAAGCTGTGGCGCGACAGCATGTGCACTTCATCGATCAGGTAGACCTTGAAGCGGCCGCGCGCCGGGGCGTACTGCACGTTATCGAGCAGATCGCGGGTATCTTCCACTTTGGTGCGCGAGGCGGCGTCGATCTCGATCAGATCGACAAAACGCCCCTGCTCGATCTCGCGGCAGTTATCACACACGCCGCACGGCGTGGCGGTGATCCCGGTTTCGCAGTTGAGACCTTTTGCCAGCAAACGGGCAATAGAGGTCTTACCGACGCCGCGGGTGCCGGAAAAAAGATAGGCGTGATGGATGCGACCTAGCGACAAGCCGTTCGCCAGGGCCGTCAGCACATGTTCCTGACCGACAACGTCAGCAAAGGTTTGTGGTCGCCATTTACGGGCTAACACCTGATAACTCATGGGCAGGCTCTGCAACGCTGGAAGGTGAATTTATGGAGGGGAATGCTATCACAACCTCACCCATTGAGCGAGGTTGTGAAAACCGGGATTAATGACCCGGGAAAGGCACCAGGCTGTAGCTGGTGATGCCCTGTTTTTCCAGGCGCTGTTCACCGCCGAGATCGAACAGGTTGATGATGAAGGCCGCGTCGGTCACTTCCCCACCCAGACGGCGGATCAGCTTCACGGTCGCTTCAATGGTGCCGCCGGTCGCCAGCAGATCGTCGACCACCAGCACCTTGTCGCCAGGCTTGATCGCATCAACGTGGATCTCCAGCTGATCGGTGCCGTACTCCAGCTCATAGCTCTCAGCAATGGTTTCACGCGGCAGTTTGCGCGGCTTACGCACCGGCACAAAACCCACGCCCATCGCCAGCGCAACCGGTGCGCCAAACAGGAAGCCACGGGCTTCGGTACCTACTACTTTGGTGATCCCGGCGTTTTTATAACGCTCGACCAGCAGTTCAATGCTGAGCGCGTACGCTTTCGGGTCTTCCAGCAAGCTGGTGACATCACGGAAAAGAATGCCAGGCTTTGGATAGTCCTGGATGCTTTTGATGCTGTTTTTCAGATATTCAAGCTGCTGTGCAGTTGCGGTCATCGGTTTTGCCTAAATGAAACAGTGTTACTCACAGCGCGCAACGAGTCGGCCAAGGCAACAATTGTTTAACCTTTGACCAGGCGCACCTGTGCTCGAAAACGGTCGAATTTACTGGCTGTGCGCAATAATTGCAACAGTCATGATAAGGCTTCAGTGCTTTTGTTGCTTTTCATCAACCACGGGGATCCGCCACATGAAGATAAGCAGGCAGGAGAGGATCGCCAGCAGAAGAATACGTACCCACATCATTTTCACCAGCCATAATGAAATAGCGAAGGTGATGAGGATCATCACGATCGCGCGGGGCTTCGCGCCGGGCGGCATGGCCCGGTGTTTTTGCCAGTGCCGCAGATAGCCGCCAAACCACGAGCGATAGAGCAGCCAGTGGTGAAAACGCGGCGACGAGCGGGCGAAGCACCAGGCCGCCAGCAGGATAAACGGCGTGGTCGGCAGCAAGGGTAAAAACACGCCCAGCGTGCCAAGCACTACCGCGAGCCAGCCAATGATGATTAAAATAGTACGCTTCATAATGCGAATCGTTATCAAACTGAACGGCTACTTTACCACTGGAGAGCGCCTTGAAAACAGCACTGCTTCTTGAGAGGCTGCAAAATCAGCTCGTTGCTCTGCGGAAGCAGGCTACACCGCTGATGGGCCACGCCACGCTGAAACCGCGCTTTGACCGGCAGCTTTTTCGTACCCGCAGCACCGTCATTCAGGATTATCTGGCAGAAACGCAGACCAACCTCGACGAGCTTCGCCATGCGGTTGAGAGTGAACAGCAGGAGCAGGTGGCGTGGCTTGCGGAGCATCTCACAGAGCAGATCACCGCTCTGCATCGCGAAATCGCCGCCTGGCCGCTGCGCGCCTGGGACAGCGCCTCGCCGGGGCTCGGTAAATGGCAGCGCAAGCGGCTGGAGAATCAGGAGTTTGAGCGCCGGCTGTTTGAGATGAAGCGCGAGCGCGAGACGCGGCTGAACAACAGCGAAACGCTGGAAGAGCAGCAGCTATTGATGCGCGAGATTAGCGCGCTGGAAGGACGCATCGTCCGCTGCCGTCAGGCGCTGGATGAGATTGAGCGCGTCATTGAACGTTTGACCCGTTAACAGGAGCCACACCCATGTCGCTGGAAAATGCACCCGATGAGGTCAAGCTGGCCGTCGATTTGATTATGCTGCTGGAGAATCATGAGATCCCCGCCGAAACGGTGCTTAAGGCGCTGGAGATTGTACGGCGGGATTTTGAAGCAAAGGTGAAGGCCTGTTGCCCTCACCCTAACCCTCTCCCACAGGGAGAGGGGAAATAATAGATTACGCCGGAGTCGGATCGTCACCCTTAATGTCGCGCTTCACTTCCGTATGCTCATCACCTTTCTCGTTGCGCAGGTGAACCTCAAGCTGGTTGAAGGCGATATTAATATCGTTTTCACGACACAGACGATCGATAGAGCGGTTAAGTTCATCCACCGTATAGCTGCGGTCGCGCAGCTCGCGCACGTATAAACGCAGCTCGTGATCCAGCGTGCTCGGCCCAAAGGTGGTGAAGAAGACCGCCGGAGCCGGATCGTGCATTACTTTCGGATGTTCTGACGCCGCCTTCAGCAGCACCTCTTTCACCTTCTCCAGATCCGATCCATAGGCTACGCCCAGGCGGATCACCACGCGCGTCACCGTATCGGAGAGCGACCAGTTGATCAGGCGCTCGGTCACGAACGCTTTGTTCGGGATGATCACCTCTTTGCGATCGAAGTCGGTGATGGTGGTGGCGCGAATACGGATCTTGCTGACCGTTCCCGAGAACGTGCCGATGGTGACGGTATCGCCGATTCGTACCGGACGTTCGAACAGGATGATCAGGCCGGACACGAAGTTACCGAAGATCTCCTGCAGTCCAAAACCAAGACCGACCGAGAGGGCCGCCGCCAGCCACTGCAGTTTATCCCACGAGACGCCAAGCGAGCCAAAGACCGTCATCGCCCCGACAATAATGATCACGTAGTTGAGGATCGTGGTAATGGCGTAGGACGCCCCCTGACGAAGATTCAGACGTGACAGGAGCAGCACTTCAAGCAGGCCTGGCAGGTTGCGAATCAGCGCCCAGGCCACCACCGACGACACCAGCGCAAACAGCAGGCTGCCCATGGTCACGCTTTTCATGACCGCAGCGCCCGCTTCGGTACCGTTGTATTGCCAGAGGGTAATACTGTCGAGATAGGCGAAAACGGTAATAAGATCTGACCAGATAGCCCAGAACATAACCGCAAACAGGGCGATCATTACCAGCATGGTGATGCGCAGCGTCTGCTGGTTAACCTGCTCCAGGGCGATGGTCGGCTCTTCCTGCGGCTCCGCGCCTTCGGCCCCTTCTTTCACCTGATGCTGACGACGCGCGATAGCACGGCGATAGGCGATACGGCGAGCCGCCACGCTCAGGCCGCGCAGCACGGTCTGATAGAGCAGGTTCCAGACGATCACCAGATAGACCGTTTCAATCCAGCGCCCGGACAGGCGCAGCGTGGTATAGAAGTAGCCCGTTGCCGTCAGCACCATCAGCGCCAGCGGAATGATCGCCAGCACCGTTACGGTGGCCAGGCGAATATTGTGGGACTCTTTATCACGCCAGCTGTCGCGGCACATCGGCCACATCAGGATCGCAATCAGCAGCAGGTTCAGCAGGATGACCAGCTGGCCCAGCACGTCATCCATCAGGTGCAGCGGAGAAAGCTCAGAGACAACCGACCAGAAGTGCAGCGGCAGGAGCGCCAGGCTAATGCGCACAATCTGACGACGCCAGTGGCTGGTCAGCTGCGCTGGCATGTTGAAATGACGCACCGCCACGCCGTCTTTTTCCAGCACCTTCCAGCACACGCCAAACACCAGCCAGAACAGCGCCAGTTTTTTACTAAACGCCCACAGCAGGTCGCTGACGTTGAGCTGCATGGTGAGCAGAATCAGGCCCACAGCCAGAATAATCAGGCACACCGGCAGGGCGCGGATGAGATCGATGAGAATCGCTTTTGGCGTATGGAGCTGGCTATCGTTGCGCAGCTGCCCCACTTCGGAGGCCAGCTTCGCCTGGTATTTTTTCAGCCAGCCCAGACGCCAGCGGATCAGACCGGCAATCAGCAGCAGCGGTAAACCGGCCAGGAAAGCAATCATGACCGCAGGCCAGGCTTTCTCCCAGTTTACGGTGATCTTCATGCTCTTAATCTGCGTTTTCAGCGTCTCCGGGAAGGATTTGACCCAGTCCCAGTCCATCGGTTTATTGCTGTTTACCCAGAAAATCTGCTGGGTCAGGATCTCCTGCAGACTTTTCGAGACGCTCACCAGCTGCTGCTGGTTGATTTGCAGGTTAATGGCCATCATCAGCTGGTTGCCCAGCTGTTTGTTGAGCTGGTCCAGCAGCTCGCGACGCATATCGACGACCTGGAGCAGCGCGTCGTGCACTTCCGGGTTCACGTCGCTGGAATGCCCCTCTTCAATTTTGGCGACAAAGGCATCGCTCTGGAAAAGGGCATCGCGCTGCTGGTTAACGTCAAACTGTTCCAGACGTAAATCCGCAATGCGGTTGGTCATGTCTTCCAGCTCATCGGCGGACGGGAGGGTCTGCTGCTGCTGGTAGAGAATACGCGACAGCAGGAGGCTGCCCTTCAGGACCGCAATCTGCTCTTTGATGTTGCGCTCAGCCTGCAGCGCGCGATCCAGCCAGTTCTTCACTTTGATATTTTGCTGAACCAGCGAGTTGCCGTTTTCCGTCGCCAGTATCAGGCGCTGGCTAAGCTGGTGGTTAGCCTCGAGCTCCTGTTTCACCAGCGGATTCGCCTGAATGCGGGCGGTTTCGTCAGGCGATACGGCCTCCTGGGCGGTTTTTTCCGTCAGGGTCAGGCGTTTGCTGTTTACCGCCTCCTGCAACAGCTGAAGCTGGTGTTCCAGGCGATTAATGTTCGCGGTGACGTAATCACGCTGTTTCTGAAGCGTGTCCTGCAGCACCGTATTCCCTTCCAGGCTTTTACGCTGCTGTTCGATTTGCGCATTGAGCAAGGTCTGCTGAACCAGCAGCAGGGTTTGCTGCGTCGGGCGCAGCGTACCTTCGCCTACCGTCGTGCCGTTCAGACGGTTGCGGATCTGCTGCAGCTGCTGAGACGCGGCGTACATCGCGTTTTGCACGCGCTCGGGCTGGGTCTGCAAAGAAACAAGCTGGCTGTTATACGTTGCAAGATCCGACTGCGCGGTTTGCAGGTCGTCGAGCAGTTGTGCGACGCGGGACTCCAGCTGGCGTAAGGAGAGCGTCGAGAGCGTCTTGCGCGTCTCGTCGTCGTTATCCACATCGCTGAGAGCATTCAGCGCTTCGGTGGCCTTACGCATATTTTCAGGGGCCTGCGCCACCTTCTGGCGAAGCTGGACGGTTTCCGCTTTGATGCGTTCAATTTTATCCAGCGTTTCCAGCGTTTCCGTCAGATCCTGCTGGACGAGTTTCTCCTGAGGGGAGAGATCTTTTTGTTTGTTCAGCGTGTCGAGCTGCGACTGAACATCGCCGCGCGAGGGAATATCGTTGCTGTTATCGGCGCGGGCCCAGGTCAGCGGCGCCGTAGCGAAGAAAAACAGCATCGCAAAGAGCAATGCAAAAACAGGATGTTGCGAGCGGTTGATGGGCAGCATAGTTGTGAATGATGTCAGAAGATGACCGAAAATAGTCCGGCGTGAAGAATATCACGCTCGCTGAAAGCAGAATAGCGCGAACGTTATCCTCTGAGATAAATCCTGGAAAGGGATCAGGCCGTTAGCGAAGGCGCGTCGCTGCGCAGCGTGGGGCAGAGCTGTAGCATTTCCAGTAAAATCGCCACGTAGCTGCGGGCTTCCTCTTTGAGATCAAAGGATTGCGGCGCGAAAAGCCAGTTTTCCATCAGACCTGAAATGTAGCTGCGCATCAGGATTGCCGCCCGTCGGGTCAAGAGATTGGCCGGTAACAGTTTTGCCTGCATACAGAGGTTAAGATTCTGTTCAATACGATCATAGCTCTCCAGGCTAAGGCTGCGTTGCGCCTGCTGCACCACCGCCATCTCGCCCACAAACTCGCATTTATGAAAAATAATCTCCATCATTAATCTGCGACGTTCTTCAACTACCGTTGCTTCAAGGATATATACTAATATTTCTCTCAATACTGAGAGTGGATCGTCAGGGAATTTTGCCCGATACTCACTCTCGAGATCGCTAATGCTGGACTCTGAAAGCTCCCAGATTTCACTGAACAGATCTGACTTATCTTTAAAATGCCAGTAAATCGCTCCTCGCGTCACACCGGCAGCCTGAGCAATCTGCGCCAGCGAGGTGGATGAAACACCCTGCTGCGAGAACAAACGTATTGCCACATCCAGAATGTGTTGTCGGGTTTCCAGCGCTTGTTGTTTAGTTTTTCGTGCCATAGGTGGGTGAATTTACAGGAGTCAGATTTACATACATTTGTGAATGTATGTACCATAGCATGACGATAATATAAACGCAGCAATGGGTTTTTAGACTCAGGACCCTTGATCAATTTGAAATCGGACACTCGAGGTTTACATATGAACAAAAACAGAGGGTTAACGCCTCTGGCGGTCGTTCTGATGCTCTCAGGCAGCTTAGCGCTAACAGGATGTGACGACAAACCAGCTCAACAAGGAGCTCAGCAGGCGCCAGAAGTAGGCGTCGTGACGCTCAAATCTGAACCTCTACAAATCACCACCGAATTACCAGGCCGTACCAATGCTTACCGCATTGCGGAAGTGCGTCCTCAGGTTAGCGGCATTATCCTGAAGCGTAACTTCACCGAAGGCGGTGATGTGAAGGCCGGTGAGTCTCTGTATCAGATTGATCCAGCAACCTATCAGGCCTCTTATGAAAGTGCGAAAGGCGACCTGGCGAAAGCACAAGCCGCGGCCAAAATTGCTCAGCTGACGTTGAACCGTTACCAAAAACTGCTCGGTACTAAGTACATCAGCCAACAGGATTACGATACTGCCCTGGCGGATGCACAGCAGGCTAACGCAGCCGTGGTGGCAGCCAAAGCGGCCGTCGAAACCGCGCGCATTAACCTGGCCTATACCAAAGTGACCTCCCCTATTAGTGGTCGTATTGGTAAATCTTCCGTCACGGAAGGGGCACTGGTGCAAAACGGGCAAACTACTGCGCTGGCAACCGTGCAGCAGCTCGATCCGATCTACGTTGACGTGACGCAGTCCAGCAACGATTTCCTGCGCCTGAAACAGGAGCTGGCAAACGGCACCCTGAAACAGGAAAACGGCAAAGCCAAAGTGGAGCTGATTACCAACGACGGTATTAAGTTCCCGCAGGAAGGTACCCTGGAATTCTCTGACGTGACGGTAGACCAGACTACCGGTTCCATCACCTTACGTGCGATTTTCCCGAACCCTGACAAAAATCTGCTGCCAGGTATGTTCGTTCGCGCGCGTCTGGAAGAAGGAACGAATCCAACCGCACTTCTGGTTCCACAGCAGGGTGTCACCCGTACGCCACGCGGCGATGCGAGCGCGCTGGTTGTTGGGGCTGACGACAAAGTCGAAACGCGCAATATCACCGCCACCCAGGCGATTGGCGATAAATGGCTGGTGACGGAAGGTCTGAAAGATGGCGATCGCGTGATTGTTACTGGTTTGCAAAAAGTTCGTCCTGGCGCGCAGGTTAAAGCACAGGAAGTGAAATCTGACGATAAACAACAAGCTTCGGCCGCTGGCCAGTCAGAACAAACCAAGTCTTAACTTAAACAGGAGCCGTTAAGACATGCCTAATTTCTTTATCGATCGCCCCATATTTGCGTGGGTGATCGCCATTATCATCATGCTGGCCGGGGGACTTGCGATCCTGAAGCTGCCTGTCGCGCAATATCCAACGATTGCGCCACCGGCGGTGACAATTTCCGCAACCTACCCGGGGGCTGATGCGAAAACGGTGCAGGACACCGTTACCCAGGTTATCGAACAGAACATGAACGGTATCGATAACCTGATGTACATGTCCTCAAACAGTGACTCCACCGGTACGGTTCAGATCACCCTGACCTTCCAGTCAGGTACGGATGCTGACATTGCGCAGGTTCAGGTGCAGAACAAACTGCAGCTGGCGATGCCTTTACTGCCGCAGGAAGTACAACAGCAGGGTGTGAGCGTCGAGAAATCGTCCAGTAGCTTCCTGATGGTTGTCGGCGTTATCAACACCAACGGCACCATGACGCAGGAAGATATTTCTGACTACGTGGGCGCCAACATGAAGGACGCCATCAGCCGTACTTCCGGTGTGGGTGACGTGCAGCTGTTCGGTTCCCAGTACGCGATGCGTATCTGGATGGATCCGAACAAGCTGAACAACTTCCAGCTTACACCGGTTGACGTGATCAGCGCGATTAAAGCGCAGAACGCCCAGGTGGCGGCCGGTCAGTTAGGCGGTACACCGCCGGTGAAAGGCCAGCAGCTTAACGCCTCGATCATCGCGCAGACCCGTCTGACCTCAGCCGATGAGTTCAGCAAAATTCTGCTGAAAGTGAATCAGGACGGTTCGCAGGTTCGCCTGCGTGACGTGGCAAAAGTTGAGCTGGGCGGTGAGAACTACGACATCATCGCGAAGTACAACGGCAAGCCGGCTTCCGGTCTGGGTATCAAACTGGCGACAGGCGCTAACGCCCTGGACACCGCCACGGCGATCCGCGCAGAGCTGAAGAGAATGGAACCGTTCTTCCCGTCAGGTCTGAAAATCGTTTACCCGTACGACACCACGCCGTTCGTCAAAATCTCGATTCATGAAGTGGTTAAGACGCTGATCGAAGCCATCATCCTGGTATTCCTGGTGATGTACCTGTTCCTGCAAAACTTCCGCGCGACGCTTATCCCAACGATTGCCGTGCCGGTTGTTCTGCTCGGGACCTTTGCGATCCTGTCGATATTTGGCTACTCGATAAACACCCTGACGATGTTCGGGATGGTGCTCGCCATCGGCCTGCTGGTGGATGACGCCATCGTCGTGGTCGAGAACGTCGAGCGTGTGATGGCAGAGGAAGGTCTGCCGCCGAAGGAAGCTACCCGTAAATCCATGGGTCAGATCCAGGGCGCGCTGGTCGGTATCGCGATGGTGCTGTCTGCGGTATTTATCCCGATGGCCTTCTTCGGAGGCTCTACCGGTGCGATTTACCGTCAGTTCTCCATTACCATCGTTTCCGCGATGGCCCTGTCGGTACTGGTGGCGTTGATCCTGACGCCAGCCCTGTGTGCCACCATGCTGAAGCCGATTCAGAAAGGCGGTCACGGCGAGCATAAAGGCTTCTTCGGCTGGTTTAACCGCATGTTTGACAAGAGCACGCACCACTACACCGACAGCGTGGGCAACATCCTGCGCAGCACCGGTCGTTACCTGCTGCTCTATATCATCATCGTGGTGGGCATGGCCTACCTGTTTGTTCGTCTGCCAAGCTCCTTCCTGCCGGACGAAGATCAGGGCGTGTTCCTGAGTATGGCTCAGCTTCCGGCGGGTGCGTCGCAAGAGCGTACCCAGAAAGTGCTGGATGAGATGACCGATTACTACCTCACCAAAGAGAAAGCCAACGTTGAATCCGTGTTTGCGGTTAACGGCTTTGGCTTTGCGGGTCGCGGTCAGAACACCGGTATTGCCTTCGTCTCTCTGAAGGACTGGTCTGAACGTCCGGGCAAAGAGAACAAGGTTGAAGCCATCACCGGCCGTGCAATGGGCACCTTCTCGCAGATTAAAGATGCGATGGTATTCGCCTTTAACCTGCCAGCGATTGTTGAACTGGGTACCGCAACCGGCTTCGACTTCCAGCTGATCGACCAGGGCGGTCTGGGTCACGAAAAACTGACGCAGGCGCGTAACCAGCTGTTTGGTGAAGTCGCTAAACACCCTGACCTGCTGGTCGGCGTGCGTCCAAACGGCCTGGAAGATACGCCACAGTACAAAATCGATATCGACCAGGAGAAAGCCCAGGCGCTGGGCGTGTCCATCAGTGATATCAATACCACGCTGGGCGCAGCCTGGGGCGGTAGCTACGTTAACGACTTCATCGACCGCGGTCGTGTGAAGAAAGTGTACGTGATGTCAGAGGCGCAGTACCGTATGTTGCCGAACGATATCAACAGCTGGTTCGTGCGCGGCAGCAATGGTCAGATGGTACCGTTCTCGGCGTTCTCAACCTCACGCTGGGAATACGGTTCACCGCGTCTGGAACGCTATAACGGTCTGCCATCGATGGAGATCCTGGGTCAGGCAGCTCCGGGCCGAAGCACCGGTGAAGCCATGAACCTTATGGAAGAACTGGCAAGCAAGCTGCCTGCGGGTATCGGCTACGACTGGACCGGTATGTCCTATCAGGAACGTCTGTCCGGTAACCAGGCCCCTGCTCTGTACGCCATTTCACTGATTGTGGTCTTCCTGTGTCTGGCGGCACTGTACGAGAGCTGGTCGATTCCGTTCTCCGTTATGCTGGTAGTTCCACTCGGGGTTATCGGTGCGCTGCTTGCGGCAACGTTCCGTGGACTGACCAACGACGTTTACTTCCAGGTAGGCCTGCTGACAACCATTGGCTTGTCGGCGAAGAACGCGATACTTATCGTTGAATTCGCCAAAGATCTGATGGAGAAAGAAGGCAAAGGCCTTATTGAGGCGACGCTTGAGGCGGTTCGTATGCGTCTGCGCCCAATCCTGATGACGTCGCTGGCGTTTATCCTCGGCGTACTGCCGCTGGTTATCAGCTCCGGTGCGGGTTCCGGCGCGCAGAATGCGGTAGGTACAGGCGTTATGGGTGGGATGATCACCGCGACCGTACTGGCTATCTTCTTCGTACCGGTGTTCTTCGTGGTGGTTCGCCGCCGCTTCAGCCGTAAAAATGAAGATATTGAGCACAGTCATTCGGTAGAACCTCACTGATACCGGTTCCACATGATAAAAAGGCCGCATTAGCGGCCTTTTTCATTTTCAGAAAAAATCATAAATTACGCTTATTGTGGCTCTATTTATTTTCTGCCATCTTAAATAGACATATCATAATTAACTGATACCTTAATCGGTGAATTCAGGATTTTTTTAATTTCATTTCCCCGCTTAAGGTATTAGGAATATTCCTAATAAGAAGTTCTTACAAAGATAAGTCTGAATCTGAACTTTTCTTATCATTTTTGCTAAGCTGATGAAACGTAAGGAAGCGATAAAACCCCGTCGTTAATTTGGATAAAAACGTTGAGTCCAGGGTGACCATTTGCGTACACGCTCCCAGCCTGCGGTTTTTATTTGTAATTTTTCGTAATAGCGCGGTGAAATCCAGGAAGGAGTGGCTTATAGTTAGGTTATCAGGAACACAGCACTCATGTAGCTAAGTCAGTTGTATCCATCCCGACAATGATGTTCGGTGAGTAAGAAATCACTCAGAAGGGGATGCGCTATGGACGAGTACTCGCCAAAAAGGCATGATATCGCGCAGTTGAAATTTCTCTGCGAATCCTTGTACCATGACTGCCTTGCCAATCTTGATGAAAGCAACCATGGCTGGGTAAACGACCCAACGTCTGCCATCAATTTACAGTTGAATGAGCTGATAGAGCATATCGCAACCTTCGCACTTAATTATAAAATTAAGTACAATGAAGATAATAAGCTCATTGAGCAAATTGATGAATACCTGGACGACACCTTTATGTTGTTCAGCAGTTACGGCATTAACGCTCAGGATTTGCAAAAATGGCGTAAATCGGGAAATCGGCTATTCCGCTGTTTCGTCAACGTGAGCAGAGCTAACCCGGTGAGTCTTTCCTGTTAAAATTATTACAATTACTAAGGTGAATTTATGTCTGATAAACCACTCACAAAAATCGATTATTTGATGCGCTTACGACGTTGTCAGTCAATTGACACGCTCGAGCGCGTCATTGAAAAGAATAAATACGAGCTTTCTGATAATGAACTGGCGGTATTTTATTCAGCCGCTGACCATCGTCTTGCTGAACTGACAATGAATAAGCTGTATGACAAAATCCCTACTTCTGTGTGGAAATTTGTCCGTTAATCTTTGAAGGGTGTCTGTAGAGTTCTACGCCTCGTTCTGAGTATTTACCTGTCCCGTTATGCTCCCTGTGCGTAAGCCAGGTCTCCGTATAAAACGTGTTCATCAGCAGCAATGTTGTGACGACAGTCACAACGGCTTTTCGGGAACGTTCCCCTTCTGGCCTGTTCCGATTACCCTGCGGTAATAACATCCAGAGAGGTTTCCAATGAGCTTAGAAAAACAAAAAATGATTGCCGGTGAACATTACCGCCCCGGCGATGAGACGTTACGGGCTGACCGACTGCGGGCCCGCCATCTGGTTTACCGCTATAACCACACCGCGCCTGATGAAAAAACAGAACGACAGAACATTCTGGCGGAACTTCTGGGACAAAGCGCAGGAGCTTATATTGAGCCGAGCTTCCGCTGCGACTACGGATATAACATTTATCTGGGCAAAAACTTTTATGCAAACTTCGACTGCGTGATGCTGGATGTCTGCCCTGTTCATATTGGCGATAACTGCATGCTCGCGCCGGGTGTTCATATTTATACGGCTACCCATCCCCTGGACGCGGAAGAACGAAACAGCGGCGTGGAATTTGGAAAACCTGTCAATATTGGCAATAACGTCTGGATTGGTGGCCGGGCGGTCATTAACCCTGGCGTCACCATTGGTGATAATGTGGTCGTGGCCTCCGGCGCCGTCGTGACGAAAGACGTCCCGGCTAACGTCGTCGTTGGCGGCAACCCGGCAAAAATCATCAAAACGCTGTGAGGTTGCGGGGAGTCAACTGTTATAGTCTTTTAGCGCCAGACTGTTACTTTTTTCAGCCTGATGGCTCCCCTAAAATTGGCAGACACCCTGTATTGTCAACTCTCATGAAGGCAAAAAATGACCGAGATACAGCGCCTGCTTACCGCCACCATCGACGATCTCAACCTCCGCGAAAAGCGCGACAATCGCCCGCGCTTTAGCATTAGCTTTATTCGCAAACATCCTGGACTGTTTGTCGCCATGTATGCCGCGTGGCTGGCGACGCTGATTGTGATGCTGAAGTCCGAAACGCTGGTGGACTCCGTCTGGCTGCTGGTTGTACTGTTTGTCGTCTTTAACGCCTTTTTCTTTTTCGACGTGAATCCGCGCTACCGTTACGAAGATATCGACGTGCTCGATTTTCGGGTCTGCTATAACGGCGAATGGTACAACACGCGTTACGTGCCAGAAGAGCTGATCGAAAACATTATGCACTCTCCGGCGGTTGAAGCCGGGCAAAAAGAGAAGCTGCAGAAAATGGTCTCCACCAAAGGCCAGCTCTCTTTCTATGATGTTTTTACCCTTTCCCGCCCTGCTGCTGCGTAATTAACGCCTGCAGGCGTCGGATCCCCGGCGCAAACTGAGAAGCAGAGGTATTGCCGTAACCTAAAACCAGACCGGTTTGCCCCTGCTTCACCTCCAGGTAGTACCCGCTCAGCGCAGCGGGTGCCAGCTGAAACGCCCTCGCCTGCTCCACCAGCCTCTGGTCGTCAATACTGTCTATCGCCAGCGCCAGATGCATTCCCCCTTCGCCTGCCAGAATGCGGTGCGGAGAATAAAGCTCTGCGCACAGCACCTCACGCAGCTGGCGGTAGCGCTTACGGTAGAGCCTACGCATGGCGGCAAGATGACGGGCGTAATGACCTTCTTCAATAAACAGCGCCAGGGTACGCTGCTCTGCACGATGCCCCCCGCGCAACAGCGAGCCGATGGCCGGGCGAGCCGCTTTCGCCAGCGCTGGCGGTAACACCATGAACCCCATTCTGAGCGATGGAAAAAGCGTTTTACTGAACGTACCCAGATACACAACGGGCGCATTATTGACCATTCCCAGCATCGCCGGTACGGGCTCACCGGCATAGCGGAACTCGCTGTCGTAATCGTCTTCAATGATCCACGCGTTGTGCTGCCGGGCCATCTCCAGCAGCGCCAGCCGCCGCCGCGCGCTGAGCACGCTACCGTAAGGGAACTGATGCGAAGGTGAGGTAAAAATCAGTGAAGGAGCGGGCGCATCCAGCCCTTCCCAGCACATTCCCTCGTCATCTACCGGTATTCCCGTCATTGCCAGGCCGGTTTTAACAAACGCACTCTTTGCCCCGCTATAGCCGGGGTTTTCTACCCAGGCGACATCGCCAGGCTCGCTTAACAGCATTGTGCAGAGGTTGACGCCCTCAAGCGCTCCTTCGGTTATCACTATCTGGCTGGCGTCGCAGTCGATACCGCGAGACAGGGCGAGATGCCGGGCAATCGCGGCCCGCAGCGACGGCTCGCCGGCCGGGTCGCCATAGCCTAACAGGGCACTCCCCTCCTCGCGCAGGACGCGATCGTACAATCGCCGCCACAGCGGCAAGGGGAAATAGTTAATAGCAGGCGTTCCCGGCGTAAACGCCATCACCGGGGTGTCGCGCGGCACGGGCGCGGACAGCAGGGCGACCCGTTTTGTCAGCCTGACGTCAGGATCCGGCAATGCCCGGGCAATCGTACGATGAGCGAATTGCCCCACCCGCGTACCCTGACGGTTACGCAGCAAATAGCCTTCGAGCGTGAGCTGGTCCAGCGCCGCATTGACGGTGTTTCGGGAAACCGAGATCTGCTGCGCCAGCGTTCGCGAACCGGGCAGCTGGCTGCCGGACCGAAGCCTTCCGCCCAGTATGGCCTCCCGCAAAGCGAGATAGAGCGCGCGCTGGAGCGTCTCTTGCCCACGCTTTTTCAGCGCAGCATGGAGCAAAGCGTAAAGCTCATCACCCGGTATATTCATCTTCCCTCCTTGTGGTACCAGAAAAACATAGCCTGGTGGTTCTTTTTAAGGAACCAGCAATTCACTAATCTGGAGATCTTATCAACGTCACGGAAATAAAGATGAATACATTCAATGCGTTTGGGCAGCCCGTAGGTGAAGCCCTTATCGACTGGCAGCCTCGTCAGCACCCGTCCCGGGTGGTCCTTCAGGGTCACTATTGTCGGCTTGAGCCGCTGCGCGTGGAGCATGCCCACGCGTTGTTCTCCGCCTATTCCCTGGCCGAAGATACCCGCAGCTGGACATGGCTGCTGCGTGAACCCGATGCCACCGCAGAGGAGTTTGCCGAATGGGTGGCGAGCGTAAGTGAGTTATCCGATCCCATCCACTTTACCGTTATGGATAACCGGACCCAGTCTCCTGTCGGTACGCTGTCCCTGATGCGGATCGATCCTAAAAACGGCGTCGTGGAAGTGGGGCACGTTCACTTCTCTCCTCTGTTAAGCCGCACGCCAGGGTCGACAGAAGCGCAGTATCTGCTGATGCGGTACGTGTTCGATACCCTGGGGTACCGGCGCTATGAGTGGAAGTGCAATAGCCTGAACGAGCCTTCCCGCAAAGCGGCGCTGCGTCTGGGCTTTCAGTTTGAGGGACGCTTTCGTCAGGCACTGGTCATAAAAGGCCGTAACCGGGATACCGACTGGTTTTCGATTCTCGACAAAGAGTGGCCGGCGCTGGCTAACGCCTTTGAAAGCTGGCTTGCCACCGACAATTTTACTGCCGATGGCAAACAGAAAAGATCCCTGGAAAGCTGGCGAGAAACGCGCGTTTAGCGTCTTTTTTTACGTCCCTGAACCGCCTTAAAGCGCGGATTAGATTTGCAAATCACGTATAAGCGTCCCTTGCGTTTGACTATCTGGCAATCCGGGTGACGCTGCTTTGCACTGCGTAATGAGTTAAGTACCTGCATGGTTAGCCCCGCTTCGCATTGAGAAAACCGCCAAAACGCTTGCGGAAGCGCGCTGCGCTGCCGTCCGTGGAGAACGTTTTCTGCTTACCGGTATAAAACGGGTGCGATTTTGAAGAAACCTCGATGGTGATGTACGGATACGTTTCACCGTCGAGTTCAATTTCGCGGTCGGTTTTAATGGTTGAGCCGACTTTAAAGTATTCATTAGCGCTAGTGTCGTGGAATACCACGGTGCGATAGGCTGGGTGGATATCGGGTTTCATCGTAAATCCTTTATGTTTTGTTATAACATAACAAAATAATATCCAGGCGAGGTTGAAAAAACAACCCCTCTCTTCTGACGATAATTTCTCGTTTGCCCGAGATAAAATGAAAACCATGTCAACCTCGTGCTATAACTATATCATTTCGCGGTAAAATCTTTCTCTTCAGGCAGGGAACTCAATGCCCAGGAACGGGTATACGAGGAAGGACACGACAGCATGAAAACCCGACATCTGGTCAGTCTGGTGACTGGCGTACTTATCTTTTCTGTGCTGGTCCCCATCTGCCTGAGCATCTGGCTGGCCCATCGCCAGGCGGAAGATAAATTCGCCGATGCGCTGGATAACTATGCCTCACGCGTGCTGGTACGTACCGACAGGGTTGTGGATCAGGCAAAAGAAGCACTCGATCACCTGCAGGCCTTTGAGGGAGTGCCGTGTAGCCCCTTGCAATTGCGGGAAATGCGCCGGGTCGCTTTCTCGTGGCGATATGTCCAGGAAGTGATTTATATCGACAACCTTCGACCGCTCTGCTCCTCCCTGGAGCAAACCAGCCATGCGGCCCCTTTCCCCCCTCCGATGCGTATTACCGAAGATGGTTACAGCGCGTGGCTGACCACGCAAAACGATCTTGGGTTTAACCGCTACATGACGGTGCTGGGAAAAGGCCACTACCTTGTCATGATCGATCCTGCCTCGCTGGTGGACGTGATCCCTTTCGGCGAGATAGCGATTGATGCCGCCCTGGTAGGAAGCACAACGCACCGCATATTCGCCAGCAGCAGTAAGCTTGATTCTCACATCCGCGACATGGTTCAGGAGCACGGTGTGAAAAGCGTGCAGTACAACGGTTCAATGTACGTCATGAAGTCTGTACCTGAGCTTGGATTTACCGTCGTCGCATGGGCAACGCTCAAACCGATCGCTGAAACCTGGCACCGGCAGCTTCTTTTCTGGTTACCGTTCGGCATGTTGATAAGCCTGCTCGCCGCACTGTTTGTCCTGCGGATCCTGCGGCGTATCCAGTCGCCGCGCAATCGCCTGCTGGATGCCATTCACAGCAGGGATTTTGTAGTCCACTATCAGCCCATCGTGGCGCTCTGTAGCGGAAAAATCGTGGGCGCAGAAGCGCTGACGCGCTGGCCCCAGTCGGACGGAAGTAGCCTCTCGCCGGATATTTTTGTCCCCCTTGCCGAGCAAACGGGGCTTATTTCGCAGCTGACGCAGCTCGTCATCGAAAAGGTGTTTGAAGATATGGGCCACTGGCTACAACGCTATCCGGATCAGCATATCTCCATTAACCTCGCCCCTGCCGATTTAACCTCCGGCATCCTGCCGCCTCTGCTGAGTCAGCTCCTGAACAAGTGGCAAATCCATCCCCGACAAATCGCCCTTGAGCTCACCGAGCGCGGCTTTGCCGATCCCAAAATTAGCGCACCGGCTATCGCCGCATTCCGTCGTTCGGGCCACCCTGTCTATATTGATGATTTTGGCACGGGCTATTCCAGCCTGAGCTATCTGCAGGATCTGGACGTCGACACGCTAAAAATTGATAAATCGTTCGTGGATGCATTGGAGTATAAAAACGTGACGCCGCACATCATTGAAATAGCGAAGTCGCTGAAGCTGGCGATGGTAGCGGAGGGCGTCGAAACCGCAGGACAGCTCGCCTGGCTTCACCGCCACGGCGTGCAGTACGGTCAGGGATGGTTTTACAGTAAAGCGCTGCCGAAGACGGAATTTATTCTTTGGGCAGAAAATAACCTCGGCATGCATTCTACTTAAGATAGGATTTCATCACCCGCAACACCACGCCAAGATCGGCTTCACGCTGCGCTTCTTCAGGCTCTTTCACCACATGATCGGTTAAATGCCCTTCGATCACCTGCATCATCATGCCATTGACCGCCCCGCGGATCGCCGCCAGCTGCTGTAACACCTCGGCGCATTCGTGATCGCTGTTGAGCATTTTTTCCAGCGCGGTGCTCTGCCCCTGAATTTTCTTCAGGCGAGTCAGTAACATCTTCTTGTCGCGAACGGTATGTGACATCTCTGTATTCCTTATTTTTTGGCTTTTAAAGCATATCACGCTCTACTCCCCCTGAGTATTTTTCTACTGGGGGGTAGTATTAAGCTACTGGGGGGGAGTAGTATCTCCGCACGCTTTCCACTCCGGAATTTCCCATGACCGATTTTGCTTCACTTCTTCAGCAGGGCAATGCCTGGCTGTTTGTTCCCAGCGCTATCCTGCTCGGTGCGCTACATGGCCTGGAACCGGGCCATTCAAAAACAATGATGGCCGCCTTTATTGTTGCCATCCGCGGCACGCTGAAACAGGCGGTGTTGCTCGGCCTGGCGGCCACGCTCTCCCATACGGCGGTGGTCTGGCTCGTTGCGATGGCGGGATTATGGTTTGGTCGTGGCTGGGATGCGCACACGTCCGAACCCTGGTTCCAGCTGATCTCCGGAGTGCTGATCGTTGCGATCGCCCTGTGGATGGCGTGGCGAACCTGGAAAGAGAGCCAGCCGCACGATCATCATCACGACCACGATCACCACCACCATGACCATGACCATGACCATGACCACCATCATGATCATCATCATCACCACGAACACTCGCTGGTTGAAGAAGAGTGGCAGGACGCCCACCAGCGCGCTCACGCGCAGGATATTAACCGGCGCTTCAGCGGTCAAAATGTCACCACAGGACAGATCGTGATGTTTGGCCTGACCGGCGGGCTTATCCCCTGTCCGGCGTCCATCACCGTGCTGCTGATCTGCCTTCAGCTGAAGCATTTCGCCCTCGGCGCGACGCTGGTGTTCAGCTTCAGTATTGGTCTGGCGTTAACGTTGGTCGCTTCCGGCGCGATTGCCGCCTTAAGCCTCAAGCACGCGACCAAACGCTGGCCCGGGTTTAGCGAATTCTCCCGTAAAGCGCCGTGGATCTCCGCTGCGCTGATTACCGTAGTAGGGATTTACATGAGCCTGCATGGCCTGAGCGGCATTCTGGCGTAAGACTGCGGCCACGCTCTGTGGCCGCATCTTCATGGTCAGTTAAGGGTTCTGCTGCCAGCTGAAGGTATAGCGAAGCTGGCGTGTCTGCAGGAGGAATTCCGGCGAGACGCTGGGGCTCCAGGAGTCGTCGCCGCCCACGCCCATATGGAACGCATCGAGATTGAACCAGCATCCCGGCTCTTCCCGCAGCAGGTGATGATGGGTGGTCTCACGCAGCTGCTGCTGGCCGTAGCGGCTCACCGAGAAATGGAACCGGCCGTTCAGCTGATGCGTTCCCACCACAAGCTCCCGGGTATCGCAGCGCAAACCATTTTCCGTCGGGAAGATATACGGCGTGTGCATGTCTGCGAGAGGTAATGTCCAGCGACCCTGCTGCGCCGCCAGCTTTCTGTCCGGGTAGTTTTCATGCGGCCCCAGCCCCAGCCAGTGAACG
Organism: Enterobacter sp. 940_PEND; assembly: GCF_001059415.1. NCBI lineage: Bacteria > Pseudomonadati > Pseudomonadota > Gammaproteobacteria > Enterobacterales > Enterobacteriaceae > Enterobacter > Enterobacter sp. 940_PEND. The sequence continues at coordinate 105,659 of NZ_JUMS01000093.1, read as the reverse complement.
TTTTCCGGCGTTTCGGCAAGATGAACGCTCAGGCCAACGCGCGCGGGTTCAGGGATATCAGATGCCATATCGACCTGAATATCGCCATGCAGAACGCCCCGATCGTCCACCCGCCAGACTTTACGGCTCATGAACAAGGCTTTGCCGCGATACTCAAGCGCGTGCTGGGTTGTGACCACCACGTCGCCTGCGTGCTGCTGCGCCTCACAGTGCAGAACGCGCGAGGTGAGATCGTACATGCCCGCCGCTTTCCAGCGTTCAACCCAGGCGTTCGGATCGATCTGCGTCGCTTCACTCACGCCAATGTCGTTATCCAGCGGCGCGCGGCTGACGTTGTCCGTCAGAGGTGAAAGGAGCGTTTCAACGCCGTTTCGCCACCACTGGGACAGGTTTCCGGTTGCGCAATCGAACTGCCAGCGCTGTTGACGATGGGCGATCTCCAGGATGCGATCGGTTTGCGTTAACACTGGAGGCTCGCCCGCCGGGACTGGCGGAGCAAGAAAGAGCGGAGCCGGAAGCGGCCACTGCTCCCACGCGCAGCGATGGTCTGCCGGCGACCACGGCGTTGCCCGCGGCTGGCGTACCTCAACGTTCAGCCAGACCTCACCCGGCCCGGCGTTCAGCTCTGGCAGGTCAATCTCCAGACGCTGGGCGCCTTCAGGCGCCATCGAGAGCGTCACCTCGCCCGCGGCCAGCACGTCCCCGTCCCGGGCAATCGTCCAGTTCAGCACTTCGTTATCGGTGTGGCGGAACAGATAGCCACTTTGCACCTCAATCACCAGCGGAGAGGTGCTGACCCGCGTAAAGGTAAAGAACTGCTGGGCGCGCTGCGCCTCGTACAGCGCCGGGTGCGGCGTGCGATCGGGGAACACCAGCCCGTTAAGACAGAACTGCCGATCGTTCGGCTTATCGCCGAAGTCTCCGCCGTAGGCCCAGAACGCGTTGCCTCTTTCGTCCCGTTTCGTCAGGGCCTGATCGACCCAGTCCCAGACAAACCCGCCCTGCAGGCGAGGATGGCTGCGAAACGCTTCCCAGTATTTCGCGAATCCGCCAAAGCTATTTCCCATCGCGTGAGCGTATTCACAGAGGATCAGCGGGCGCGTTTCGTCCGGCATGCCGATCCATTTCTTGATTGACCATTTAGGCACAGCCGGGAAGGGCTGATCCCGATCGACCCGGGCGTACATCGGACAGACAATATCGGTCGCCGCCGTGTTCGCGCCGCCGCCTTCATACTGCACCGGACGCGTAGGATCGGTGGTTTTCAGCCAGCGGTACAGCGCATCGTGATTCGCGCCGTGGCCCGACTCATTGCCCAGGGACCAGATGATAATCGCGGGATGATTACGATCGCGCTGCACCATGCGGGTCACGCGCTCGCTCATGGCGGGCAGCCAGCGCGGATCGTCAGCAAGGCGGCTCATCGGCACCATGCCGTGCGTTTCGATATTGGCTTCGTCAACGACGTACAGCCCGTAGCGGTCGCAAAGCCGGTACCACATGGGATGGTTCGGGTAGTGCGAGCAGCGCACGGCGTTGAAGTTGTGCTGCTTCATGATTTCGATATCGCGGCGCATGGTCGCTTCGTCCATCACCTGGCCATTTTCCGGGTGATGCTCGTGCCGGTTAACCCCGCGGATCAGCAGCGGTTTACCGTTAAGCTTCAGCAGGCCATTGCTAATCTCAACGCGGCGGAAGCCCACGTCGCACGCCTCAACCTCCAGCACCTCACCCTGCGGGTTAAGAAGCGCAATCGTCAGGCGATACAGTTCTGGCGTTTCAGCGCTCCAGAGCGCGGGCTGGTCAACGGGGATCGCCGCCGTTAAGCGCTCTGCCCAGCTGCCGCGCTCGTCGACGATGGCCGATCCTGGACGCCGGGAAACGCTGGCGCATTTTTCACCCGTGCGCCACAGGGTCATGACCACCTCGCCGTCTGCAAAGCCAGCGCCTGCCAGCGCGACATCCACCTTCAGCACCGCACGGTCCAGCTCCGCATTCAGGTCCGTCACCACGTGATAATCGGCAATCTGCGTATCGGGTTTATGCAGCAAGGTCACATCGCGGAAGATGCCGCTCATGCGCCACATGTCCTGATCTTCCAGATAGCTGCCGTCGCACCAGCGCAATACCATGACCGCCAGGCGGTTCTGCCCGGGGCGTAATGCCGCCGAGAGGTCAAATTCAGCGGGCAATCGGCTGTCCTGGGAATAGCCCATCCACTGACCGTTGCACCAGAGATGGAACGCCGAGTTCACGCCGTCGAAGATGATGCGGGTCTGCCCGCTCTGAAGCCAGGCATCATCCACCTCAAATGTGAGCGAGTAACAACCGGTCGGGTTTTCCTGCGGCACGAAAGGCGGGTTAACGGGAATGGGATAGGTGACATTGGTATAGATGGGCGTGTCGAACCCCTGCATCTGCCAGTTAGACGGCACGGGCATCGCAACGGCATCTGCGCAATCTTCGGTTACCCATGCCTGAGGAACCCGCTCCGGCGCAGAAAAATAGCTAAACCGCCATAGCCCGTTGAGAGAGTGCCTGCTGGCGGATCCAGCGTCCTCTCTGGCAGAGGGCTCATTGCGCCAGCTGTGCAACGGCGCGTGTGCGGCCAGACGATTCCACTGGGTGACGCCAGGATTTTCCCAGTCCCGACGGGCCAGAATGGCGCTGAGGGTCAGCGGTGAAGTGGTGGACATAGTAACCTCTTTGCGAAGCGCTCACAATTTTGGTTAACATGCCCTGGCACCAGGCAACGGTAAAGCGTTCAATCGCGGGGTAGCGAGTCCGATCACAAAGTTTTATTTGCGGGCAATCTGCTCGGCAAGCAGTGCCAGGCTTCTGAGCTGCTGCGCCAGATCCTCGCGTTCGGCCTGCTTAGGGTTGCGCCGCGCGCTGGAATGACGAGTAACCAGCGTCACCGGCAGCTGAACCTGCCGGCACGCTTCGCCCCCGGAAGGTGCCAGCAGCCACTCCACGCTGCGTTCGCCCGCCTCGCGAAACGCCTGACGAATGGTCGTCAGCGGCGGGGAGAACCAGGCGCTGTCGGCCGTATCGTCAAACCCAACCACCGAAAGCTGGCCAGGGATCGCGATACCTTTTTCCGCGCAGGCGCGCATCACCCCGAGCGCCATCTGATCGTTCGCCACCAGAATCGCGTCCGGTAATGCCGCCCCCGACAGCAGCACGTGTCCCTTCTCATAACCGCTGGCCGCGCTCCAGTCACCGTAGGCCACAGCCGCCGCGTTAAGACCCGCCTGCGCCAGCGTCGCTTTCCAGCCCGCCAGGCGCGCCCGCGCAGAGACCGAGCTTTCCGGCCCGCTCAGCAGGGCAATGCGCTGGTGCCCCAGCGAAAGCAGATGCTCAACGCCCAGACGCGCCCCCTGCTCCGCGTTAAACACGAGGCTGTTTACCCGCGCTGAGGGCGCCACATCGAGGAACAGCACCGGGACGGGTGACGCCAGCGCCCCGAGCTCTTCGGCGAGTGGATCGTCAAGCGGCACATTCACCAGCAGCGCGTCTACCCGCTGTGCCAGCAGCGTCTGAAGCGCGGCCTGACACTGCCGGGGTTGCTCCACCATGGAAATCAGGACGCTCGCCCCCTGTTCCGCCGCACGCGATTTGACCGCCGACACAATTTGCGAAGGCGCGTGCAGGGCCAGGTCGGTGGTGATGAGGCCCAGCGTACGGGTGCGTTTCCCCGCCAGCTGCTGCGCCCGAAGGTTAGGAACGTAGTGCAGCTCCGCCATCGCCTGCTGCACCTTTTCTCGCGTGCGGGCAGACACATGTTCCGCGTCGTTAATGACGCGGGAAACGGTCTGATAAGAAACCCCTGCAAGGAGGGCGACATCATAGAGAGTGATTGCTTTCATGCTTTCTGGCATCGCGATTTTCGAAGCGTCTATTCTGGCACAGCGACGCCGTTAAAACATGTGAGCGCTTCGCAAAATTAAACAACCCGCTCCGGCTGGGGTATTTCCGCAATGCGTGGCTTCTGGCGGAACCAGGGCAGACAGAGCTGGATAAGCGGGCCAATGGTCAGAGCATACAGTACGGTTCCCACCCCAAACGTGCCGCCAAGCACGCACCCAATCAGCAGAACGGACACTTCAATTGAGGTACGCACGCTGCGAATGGACCACCCCAGCCGGGCGTGAATGCCTGTCATCAGGCCGTCGCGCGGGCCAGGCCCGAAACCGGCCCCGATGTACATGCTGGTCGCAATCGCGTTCATCACGATGCCCGACACCAGGAAAGCGATTCTAACGGGTAACGAATCCAGTTCCGGGATAAGCGCCATACTGGCGTCCGCCGCCAGACCGATACAAATCACGTTGCTGATCGTGCCAAGGCCCGGCATCTGGCGCAGCGGGATCCACAGCAGCAGCACCGCAGCGCCGGTCACAATGATTACCGTCCCGATAGTCATCCCCAGCTGCATCCCCACCCCGAGGTGAAACACATCCCAGGGATCGACACCCAAATCGGAACGAATAAACATCGCGGTGGAAAGGCCATACAGTCCTAAACCGACATAGAGTTGTAGCAGACGACGTACCATTTTTATCTTCTCCAGTGAACCGGGCTTTCATCCTGACCTAAAATGGCACTATGATTAATGTCCAGTTTTCAAATAGTGGACTGCATATGTCATCACGTCGTTTCGGAAGTCAGTCTCTGGTACGCCTTTTAGGCCACTGGCAGCAAACCTCATCCCGCACCCCGCTCTGGCGACAGCTGGCCGACGCGCTGCGTTTGTTAATCCTCGATGGACGTCTGGCTTTGAATACGCGTCTACCGGGCGAGCGTGAGCTGGCCTCCGCGCTGGACGTGAGCCGAACCACCGTCAGCAGCGCCCTCGCCCACCTGCGTGAAGAAGGGTACCTTGAAAGCCGCCACGGCAGCGGGTCACGGGTCATTCTCCCTGACACGCGCGCCGTTCCTACCCTTTCAGCGGCGAGCGCCGCACTGGATCTCTCCACTGCCGCCCTGAATGCCGGGCCGGAGATCCATCAGGCTTATACCCATGCGCTCACGGCCATTACCCCGCATCTCTCGCTGACGGGCTACGATCAGCTTGGGCTGCCGACGCTGCGGGAGGCCATCGCTGCGCGCTACACCGCGCGGGGTCTTCCCACCCGCGCAGATGAAGTGATGGTGGTCAATGGTGCCGTCAGCGGCTTTGCGCTGGTACTGCGGATGATGACCGGGCCGGGGGACCGCGTCGTGGTCGATCATCCCACCTATCCGCTGGCGATTGCCGCCATTCAGGGGGCGCAATGTCGGCCAGTCGGGGTGTCGCTGCCGGAAACCGGCTGGGATACGGATGGCTTTGCCGCAACGCTTGCCCAGACGGCGCCGCGCCTGGCCTACCTGATGCCAGATTTTCATAATCCGACCGGGCGCTGTATGGATATCGCCACCCGTCAGGCCATCACGGATATTGCAGCCCAAACCCGCACGGCGCTGGTGGTGGATGAAACGATGGTGGATCTCTGGTTTGATGCGCCTCCCCCGCCGCCGCTGGCCGCCTTTAACCCGCAGGCCACCGTCATCACCTTAGGCTCTGCCGGTAAAAGCTTCTGGGGCGGGCTGCGTCTCGGCTGGATCCGTGCCTCATCGCGCATCATCGCTACCCTTGCCCAGACGCGGGATACTCTGGATTTAGGCTCGCCGCTGCTGGAACAGCTGGCAATGCAGTGGCTCATTAACAACAGCGAGACGTTTCTGCCCGCCCGTCGGAAGATGCTGGCAGAACGGCGCGATCGCTGTGGTGACCTGCTGCGCGAACATTTCCCGGAGTGGAAATTCCACGAGGCGGAAGGCGGGCTCTCTTACTGGATAGAGCTCCCGGGCATGCTGGCGACACAGCTTGCCGCACGGGCAGAAATAATCGGGATTAACCTGGGAACCGGGACGCGATTTGGTTTATCAGGGGCGTTTGACCGCTATTTACGTATGCCCTTCTCGCTGGAATCGACAGAGCTTGAGCAGGCGTTACTGAGGATCAAACCGTTATGGCTCGCCCTGAATAAAAACGTGCCATCGTTAAAACGCAGCGTGATCTAATATTAAAATATTTGAAGCAGATCATAAAATAAAAACTGCTGACTGTAACATATGCAGTCAGCAGTTTTCACTGGTCAAGGTTTAATGCTGAGGTGGAATAGGAAAGCCTTTTAGTGAAATAACGAAGTTATCACCGTCTTTCTTTATTTTTGCACCGGTATCACACCAGTCAGACGCAATACGAAAGAACTCATCGCTTCCAACATTCCAGCCAAGACGTACATGCTTCACGTAGCCTGAACGCAACAGATCGCAGGCCTCGTTGTAGTCACTGGCGGTTGACAGTTGTTGTTTCATTTTCTCTTCTTCAGAAGTTTACGTAGAGCCTTGATTTCTTTAGGAGTAAAAGGAGAAACACTCTCTTCTTCCGTATGCTGATTATCAATATCCTCTTCCGATACTCCCGCCTCTTCTACTGCTTCGAACGCCAGCAGCAGCAGTTTCTCTGTCGTCACGCTTAAATTCTCGTTATTGACTTCCGCATAGTGGCGAAGTCTTTCTTTTAGCGCGTCATCAATCTTAACGTTTAATACCGCTGTAGCCATGTTTGTCACTTCCCTTCGGAATAAGTACTTTATTTAATACACGAACTTAACAATGTTATCCAGATATATATTTTTTTGAGTTATGGAAGAAAATAACCGTCCGATTATAAAATGACAGTCTATTATTACAGGTTTATGACAATAATATTTCATTGCAATGAAATATATATTACACAATATAGACGTAGTTTTATTGTGGAGAAATGATGTAAGGGAGAGGTGAAGCAGAAGAATCTTATGAGGCCACAAATGGGTGGGGGCCCTGCCAGCTACATCCCGGCACACACGTCGTCTGCCCTGGCTGCTTCCTTCCGGACCTGACCTGGTGAACAGAGTAGCGTTGCGGGAGAACCAACAGAGCCCCCATTGAGAGCGTTGATAACCAACGCGCTGGCGCATTATCCCTGTGCTAAGACCCAATTGCAAGCGACCAGAAACCGGATGCTGGTTTCTTGCGCAAACAGGCGCAGCAATCATGAAGATCTTCGTTTACCATAGCTTTCCAGACACTCCCTACAGGTAAAGGTATGGACGAAAACGACTCCTTTCCACAGCGCGTATGGCAAATCGTGGCCTCAATCCCGGAAGGCTACGTCACCACCTATGGTGATGTCGCGCGTCTGGCCGGTTCCCCGCGCGCGGCGCGACAGGTTGGAGGCGTCCTGAAACGGCTGCCGGAAGGCAGTACGCTGCCCTGGCATCGAGTGGTGAATCGTCATGGCGCCATTTCGCTCACCGGGCCGGATCTTCAGCGTCAGCGTCAGGCGTTACTTTCAGAAGGGGTGCAGGTGTCAGGGTCGGGTCAGATCGATTTGCAGAAGTTTCGCTGGGTGTATTGACCCCTCTCCCGGAGGAGAGGGGAAATGCAGAAATTACATCTGAGTCGGTGGGGTTGGCAGGGACGGCTGATTGGTCTGCGGTGCGACCGGCACTTCGGTCTGCTGTACCGGCACCAGGTTCAGGTCGATTTTTGTCCCACCGTTGTTGATCGCTTCCTGGACCGTATCGGTGATAAACACCAGCTTGCCGTTGATGGTTACCGCTGCGCTCAGCAGGATACGGGCGTTAGGCTGCACGTCCGACGGGTTATACGGCAACACGAAGCTAAACGGCGCCTGCTTGCCTTCAGTACGAACGGCACGCTGGGCCACCACTTTCGACGGTGCGTCGGCCAGAGAAGCATCAGACAGCGTTACGGTTAATACCGCATCCGGCGGCAGCGCAACTTTCTGTTTAATCCAGATGGTACCGGAAACATTAGGCTGCTGAATGGATTGCTGTGAAAGGGTATTAATCCCGTTCGGGTCGGCTGCTGGTACCGGCACCTGGGCACTCTTACCGGCACAGGCGGACAACGCCACCGCAATAGCTACACCACTTAGCATGGGCACGAGTTTCATTGAAGTCTCCTTATCAATGCACCAGCGGGATCGATCCCATCCGATGTCGTTTCAATCACATAACGTATCTAAGTGTGGCACAGATCACCGATTTATGCCTGAAAACGTGCCGATATTCAGATTATTCTACCCATCGGACCACTTTCATTTCTGCGTTATACTCTGCCTATCTTTCGCTACGGCGTTTATTGAGGACAACTATGAGTCAGGCACTGAACAATCTGCTGACATTACTGAATCTGGAAAAAATTGAGGAAGGACTCTTTCGCGGACAGAGCGAAGATCTCGGCTTACGCCAGGTTTTCGGGGGGCAAGTCGTCGGACAGGCACTGTACGCAGCAAAGGAGACTGTCCCGGCAGACCGTCTGGTGCATTCATTCCACAGCTACTTCTTACGCCCTGGCGATAGCGCAAAACCGATTGTGTATGACGTTGAAGTCCTGCGAGACGGCAACAGCTTCAGCGCACGCCGCGTAGCGGCCATTCAGAGCGGCAAGCCGATCTTTTACATGACCGCCTCTTTCCAGGCGCCGGAACCCGGCTACGAACATCAAAAAGTGATGCCCCCGGCTCCGTCACCCGACTCTTTAAAATCAGAGACGGATATCGCCCGCGCGCTGGCGCATCTGCTTCCGCCGCAGGTCAAAGAGAAGTTTCTCTGCGATAAGCCGCTGGAGATCCGCCCGGTTGAGTTCCACAACCCGATGAAAGGCCATACCGCCGAGCCGAAGCGCCAGGTCTGGATCCGGGCTAACGGGACCGTGCCGGAAGATTTCCGCGTGCATCAGTATCTGCTGGGCTATGCGTCAGATTTCAACTTCCTGCCGGTGGCGCTGCAGCCGCACGGCGTTGGTTTCCTGGAAAAAGGGATGCAGGTTGCGACGATCGATCACTCCATGTGGTTCCACCGTCCGTTCAACATGAATGAGTGGCTGCTTTACAGCGTGGAGAGTACGTCAGCGTCGAGCGCGCGTGGGTTTGTGCGTGGGGAGTTTTATACTCAGGACGGCGTGCTGGTCGCGTCTACGGTGCAGGAAGGGGTAATGCGTAATCGCGGGTGATTGTGTACAGCCTGATGCCCTCACCCTGACCCTCTCCCACCGGGAGAGGGAATAGACATTAAAAACGGCAACCGAAGTTGCCGTTTTGCTTTTGCCTTGTGCGGCCTGATGCCCTCACCCTTCCCCTCTCCCATGGGGAGAGGGAATAAACATTAAAAACGGCAACCGAAGTTGCCGTTTTGCTGTTTATCAGGCGTTATACGCATTCTCGCCGTGGCTGTTGACGTCCAGACCTTCGCGTTCCTGCTCTTCCGGTACGCGCAGACCCACCGTCATATCCGCCAGCTTATAGCCAATGAAAGCGACAACGGCAGACCAGACAACGGTGATTGCAATACTTTCCAGCTGCACCAGCACCTGATGAACCATGGTCACGCCTTCTGCGTAGCCCACGCCACCGAGCGATTTCGCGGCGAAGATACCGGTCATGATACAACCCACGATACCGCACACGCCGTGAACACCAAACACATCGCATGGGTCGTCAACGCGCAGCACACGTTTCAGTGCGGTCACGCCCCACAGACCCGCCAGACCGGACACCAGGCCGACCAGCAGCGCGCCACCCACGCCGACATAACCACACGCTGGCGTAATGCCAACCAGACCGGCAATGGCACCCGAACAGGCACCCAGCAGAGACGGTTTACCGCGTACAGCCCACTCGCCAAACACCCAGGAGAGGATTGCACCGGCCGTGGCCACAACGGTGTTCACGAAGGCCAGCGCGGCGATTTCGTTTGCTGCACTTGCCGAGCCGGCGTTGAAGCCAAACCAGCCAAAGTAGAGGATAGCCGTACCGGTAAACACCATCGGCAGGTTGTGCGGTTTGAACGCTTCTTTACCGAAGCCCACGCGTTTGCCAATCAGGTAGGCGCCCACCAGGCCCGCTACCGCGGCGTTGATGTGTACAACGGTACCGCCCGCGAAGTCCAGCGCGCCGTGCGTTGCCAGCAGACCGCCACCCCAGACCATGTGCGCAATCGGCACATAGGAGAGCGTCATCCAGACCACCACGAAGATCAGCACGGCAGAGAAACGAATACGCTCGGCGAGCGCGCCCACAATCAGCCCGACGGTAATACAGGCGAAGGAGCCCTGGAACGCAACGTGGATATACTGATAGAAGCTGCCCATCAGCGCGGTCAGCTCAATATTTTTCAGCATCACCCAGTCGAAGTTACCAAAGAACGCGTTGCCCGTGCCGAACGCCAGCGAGTAACCGTAAACCACCCACAGCACGCAGACCAGTGCGAACGTCACGGCTACCTGCGTCAGCATGGAGAGAACGTTTTTGCCACGGATCAGGCCGCCGTAGAACAGCGCAATGCCCGGAATTGACATGAACAGAACCAGCGCGGTGCTGATCATCATAAAGGCGTTATCGGCTTTGTCGACCACCGCAGGGGTAGCAGCCAGCGCCAGGCCCGGCAGCAGCGCCAGCGAACCCAGACCCGTTTTGAGTGTTGCTATCTTCATTTTCTCGATCCCTATCACTGTGTGCCAGGCGTTATTTACAATGCCGCTTCGTCAGATTCGCCGGTACGGATGCGAATGACGCGCTGCAGTTCGGCAACGAAAATTTTGCCGTCGCCAATTTTTCCGGTATAGGCCGCTTTGCTAATGACATCAATGACTTCATCAAGCTGATCGTCAGCAATCGCGACATCAATTTTTACTTTTGGCAGAAAGTTAACGCTGTATTCCGCCCCGCGATAAAGCTCGGCATGCCCCTTCTGACGACCAAAGCCTTTCACTTCGGTGACAGTCAGTCCCTGAATACCCATTGAAGACAACGCTTCACGCACGTCTTCGAGTTTGAATGGTTTGATTACAACCGTAACCAGCTTCATAGATCCCCTCCAGTCAGAATTCGGTAATGGCCGCAGCTTACGCAGAAGGTATTGCAAGGGGTGTGCCAGAAATGAAAACCAGGGGGAAAAGCGGCATAACGAGCGTTGCACGGTTCTGGTTAACGAACCGGTGAAAAAAAACGCACCATGCTGGTGCAGGGTGCGTTTCCGTTTTGCACCAACAGGAATGACTGTTAGCGCGTCGCCTCATTTTGGTGCATCAGGCGATAAGCGACTCTTCATCGCGCACGCTGGCCGCCAGCTCTTCGCCCGCCAGCTGCAGCTGGTACATCTGCCAGTAGCGCCCTTTTGCTTCCAGCAGTTCACGGTGGGTACCGCGTTCAACGGCCTGTCCGCGATGCAGCACCAGAATGGTATCGGCATCGACGATGGTGGAAAGACGGTGGGCAATCACCACCAGCGTCGTATGGTCGCGTACCGCGGCCAGCGCCTGCTGGATGGCCTGCTCGGTGCCGGAGTCAATACTGGCAGTGGCTTCATCCAGAATCAGGATCTGCGGGGTTTCAATCAGCACCCGCGCCAGCGCCAGAAGCTGCTTTTGACCGACGGAGAGATTGTTCCCTTGCTCGCCCAGTTTGGTATTGATCCCATCGCTAAACCCGCGCGCCAGCTCTGCCAGCTGCACTTTTTCCAGCACGTCCCAGACCTGCTCCAGGGAGTAGTCTCGGCCAAGGGTCACGTTCGCGTAGAAAGTATCGGCCAGCACGACCGGATCCTGCTGCACCATCGCGACGCCTTTACGCAACACGGTGTGGCTGAGAGACGCGAGCGGGCGCCCGTCGAGGCGGATTTCGCCGTGCGTGACCGGGTAATAGCCCATCAACAGGCTGGCAAGCGTGCTCTTACCGCTGCCGGTATGCCCCACCAGCGCCACGAAACCGCGCGACGGAACGTCAAGCGTGATGTCCTGCAGCACCAGCCGGTCTTCGCGATAGGCAAACGATACGTTATCAAAGGCGATAGTCCCGCTTTGCAGAGGACGCTCGTCATTGCCGTAGGCCTGGCGCGGCCTGTCCATCAGCTCAAACACGCGCTCACCGGCGACCACCGCCTGCTGCAGCATCGATTGCTGGGTGGTAAGCTCTATCAACGGCTCGTTAAGGCGTCCGAGATAGCTGATAAAGGCGTACAGCACGCCCACTTCAATCGTACCGTTTGAGCTCAGCCCAAAGAGCATCAGCAGCCCGCAAAGCACCAGCGCCGAGAAAAGGCTCAGCAGCGGACGCAGCAGGAAACCATCAAGCCGCAGCGTCTGCATACGCGCCATGTAGTGCGAACGGCTGGCTTCCCCCATGCGTTCGCCAAAGCGGGCCTGCTGGCGGAACTGCTGGATGACGCTCATGCCGTTGATCACTTCGTTGAAGCCATCGTTGATGTCGGCCAGATACGCGCGCACCCGACGCACGATTGGCGTGCTGTAGCGCTGGTAAATGACCATGACAATCAGCACCGCCGGGAAGATGGTGATCGCCACCAGCGCCATGCGCCAGTCAAGGCTGAACATCGCCACCAGCATCGCGCCAATCAGCGCCGCGCTGCGTAACACCGTCGCGACCACGGTAACGTACAGATCGCGGATCACCTCGGTATCGTTGGTCACGCGCGAAATCACCTGCCCGACCGGCTGGATATCAAACTCGCTGAGCGGCTGGCGAAGCGCCGCGTCCATCACATCCGTACGCAGCTGCTGAACAACGCCCACGGCTGCGCGGTTAAACAGCAGCGACTGAGCATAGTGCAGCCCTGCCGCCGCCAGCTGCAGGCCAACGTAGGCCACGCCTAAGCCCGCCACCAGCCCCAGCGGAAGGTAGCTTTTGGCGACCATGTTGTCGATAAAATAGCTGATGAGCAGCGGACCGCTCACCTCAGCAATCGCCGCAATCCAGAGTAAAAGCACGGCCACGGAGAGCGGTTTACGCCACGGCGAGCCGTAGGCCAGCAGACGTTTGAGCGTCGGCCACATCGTTCCGAGCTTACGCATTGGCGGCCTCCTCATCCTGCTCCGGCGCATCGTCCAGCGCCGCCTCAAGCTGTTGATAGCGGTACATATCGCGATACCAGCCCGGCTGCTCGGCAAGCGTTTCATGCTGCCCGCGCTGGGCAATGTGCCCGTGCTGTAAGACCACAATTTCGCTGGCTTCGGTGAGCGCCGACAAACGGTGGGCGCTGATAATCACCGTGCGTCCGTCACCCCACTGGCGAAGGTTATGCAGGATCTGATGCTCGGTACGGCCGTCCACGGCGGAAAGCGCATCATCCAGGATCAGAATTTCAGCATTCAGCAGCAGCGCGCGGGCAATCGAGATACGCTGCTTTTGCCCACCGGACAGCATAACGCCGCGTTCCCCGACTTCCGTTTCGTACCCCTGCGGCAGACGCAAAATATCATCATGTACGCTGGCCAGACGCGCCACATGTTCAATCTCGTCCTGCGTCGCTCCGGGGCGTCCCAGGGCAATGTTGTTCGCCACGGTGTCCGAAAATAAAAACGGCGTCTGGCTGACGACCGCCAGGCGACCGCGCCACTCGTCCAGCAGCAGTCTGGTCAGGGGAATATCGTGGAAGCGGATATCGCCTTCGGTGACGTCAAAGTGGCGCTGAAGCAGAGAGAGCACGGTACTTTTGCCGGATCCCGTCGGGCCGCAGATGCCCAGCATTTGCCCTGGCTGCAGAGTAAAGCTGACGTTCTCCAGCACCGAATGCTCCGTATGCGGATAGACAAACTTGCGGACATCGACGGTCATGACGCCGCGCCCTTCCGGTAGGGCTTCGCTACCGTCGATGACCACCGGCGCTTCGGCCAGCATGGCGCGAATGCGGCTGTAGGCGGCGCTGCCGCGCTCCACGATGTTAAACATCCAGGCCAGCGCCAGCATCGGCCAGATCATGAGTCCCAGATACATCGCAAAGCTGGTCAATTGCCCCAGGGTAAGCGTGCCCTGCACCACCATCCAGCTTCCGCCGCCAATGGCCAGCATATTTGCCATGCCGATTGCGATATAAATCGTCGGGTCAAAACGGGCGTCGATACGCGCGACGCGCATGTTTTTCGCCCCCGTGTCTGCCGCATCGGCGGCAAACAGCGCAGACTGACGGTCTTCCAGACCAAACGCTTTGATCATGCGGATGCTGGTCATGCTCTCCTGGGTGCGATCGTTCAGCGACGAAAACGCCGCCTGCGCCAGCTTGAAGCGCTCGTGCAGCTGTTCGCCATAGCGATTGATCGCCAGCGCCATGATCGGCATCGGCAGCAGGGCAAGCAGGGTCAGCTGCCAGCTGATCTGTGTGGACATCACGATCAGCACCGCGCAGCCCATCACCAGCGAGTCCACCAGCGTCAGCACCCCTTCCCCGGCGGCAAAGACCACGCGATCGACGTCGTTCGTCGCGCGGGCGATGAGATCCCCGGTGCGATGACGCAGATAAAATTCGGGATGCTGTCGGCTCAGCTGGCGGTAAAAATCTTCACGCAGCTCAACGGCCAGCTGATAGGACGCACCAAACAGCAGCACGCGCCAGACGTAGCGCAGCAGATAAACAATGACCGCCGTCAGCACCAGCGTGCCGACCCACATCAACACCCGTGCGGTGGTGTAATGCTGTTCGGTGACGCCATCCACGACGTATCCCACCACTTTCGGCGGGATCAGCTGCAGGATGGCAATAATAATAAGCAGGGCGACTGCACCGAGGTAGCGTTGCCACTCCCGACGAAAGTACCAGCTTAATTGGGCAAATAATCGCACGCGGTTTGTTCCTGAAGGTATTTTACGAAGTTATTCAATGGGTAATGCTGTGGTGTATTTAATCTGTTCCATGGCGAAGCTTGAGGTGACGTCCGACAAACCCGGGACGCTGTTCACCAGCCGCTTGTAGAAATCATCATAGCGCTTCATGTCGGCCACCTGGACGCGCATCAGGTAATCATACTCTCCGGCCATACGCCAGAAACCGAGCACCTCGGGCATCTCAGACACCTGAGTAACGAAGCGGCAATACCACTCGCTGCTGTGATGCTGGGTTTTTATCAGCACAAATGCCGTCAGCCCAAGCCCCAGTTTTTCGGGATCTAACAACGCGACGCGCCCCAGAAGAATGCCGTCATCTTCCAGCTTCTTAAGGCGCTTCCAGCACGGAGTGGTGGTCAGATTAACGGCATCTGCCAGCGCCTGCAAAGAGAGGGTACAGTCATTTTGCAGCAATGAAAGGAGCTTGCGGTCAATTTTATCTAGCATACCCACCTCACAGAGAAAATTTTTCTCTCTTCATTCTATTTTAAAGGCCAGATAGCAACAATTTTTTCTGTGCTTTTCGCTATCCTAGGCACAAAATGACAAACGGATAACGATGATGAATAGCACCTGGGTTAAACATGCGATCAGCGAAATCAATGCCGACTATCAGCGCTCGGCGGATACGCATCTGATTCGCCTTTCCCTGCCGGGATTTGACGGCATTCAGCTCTATCTGAAAGATGAAAGCACTCATCCCACCGGCAGCCTGAAGCATCGCCTGGCGCGTTCGCTGTTTTTATACGGTTTATGTAACGGCTGGATCAAAGAAGGCACCACTATTATTGAATCTTCGTCCGGTTCAACGGCGGTGTCCGAAGCCTATTTCGCCCGCCTGCTGGGCCTGCCGTTTATCGCGGTGATGCCGTCCTGCACCGCAAAACGCAAAATCGAACAGATCGAATTTTACGGCGGACGCTGCCACTTTGTGGAAAGCGCCTGCGAAATCTACGCCGCCTCCGAAATGCTGGCCCGCGAGCTGAACGGCCACTATATGGACCAGTTCACCTTCGCCGAGCGCGCGACGGACTGGCGCGGCAATAACAACATTGCCGACAGCATTTTCCGCCAGATGACCCACGAACCGCATCCGGTTCCGTCGTACATCGTCATGAGCGCCGGTACCGGCGGCACGTCAGCCACGATTGGGCGCTACATCCGCTGCCAGGGCTACGATACCCAACTGATGGTGGTTGACCCGCAGAACTCCGTGTTCCTCGACTACTGGCAAAACCGCGATGCCGGTCTGCGCAGCCCGGTGGGCAGTAAAATTGAAGGTATTGGCCGCCCGCGCGTGGAGCCCTCTTTCATCCCCGACGTCGTGGATGAGATGATGCGCGTGCCGGATGCCGCAAGCGTGGCAACGGCGCACTGGCTGGAAACGCAGCTGGGCCGCAAAGTGGGCGCATCGACGGGCACCAATATGTGGGGCGCACTGCAGCTTGCCGCACGTATGCGCGAAGAGGGCCGCACCGGTTCCATCGTCACGCTGTTGTGCGACAGCGGCGAGCGTTATCTCGAGACCTACTACAATGCGGAGTGGGTGCAGGCCAACATCGGCGATATCGCCCCGTGGAAAGCGCAGATTGCAGACCTGGTGAAATAAAAAAAGCCAGACCGAAGTCTGGCTTGCTGGAAGGGTCTCACTATTCGGGGGAATACGGGAGATTGTTGTTGTCCAGCCAATGCGTCAAAAAATGGGACACTGCTTCATTGCGGCAGTGGCCAATAACCGGCAGATGGGGAAGTTCTGCTTTCAGCTGCGCCATCGCATTCCCCATGATCAGACCGCGACCTACGCTACTCAGCATTTCGCGGTCGTTCATGGCGTCACCAAACGCCATACACTCCTGCAGCGTTAAGCCAAGGTGGTCGCTCAGCACCGCCAGAGCGGAGCCTTTGTTACAGCCCACCGGCAGCACTTCCAGACAATCCACCGCCGAGAAGGTCAGGTGCGCCCGGTCGCCCAGCGCCTCATTCAGCTGAATCCTTAAGCGGCACAGATCGTCATGATCGCCGCAGAAGCAGATCTTGGTTACCGCATGGGCGGGGATCCGACGCAGATCGATAAGCTGGTATTTGAAACCGCTGTAAACATGCGCGTGCAATAATTCCGGGATTTCGCTTCCGGTGAACCAGCCGCGATCGTTAAAGACGTGGACGCTGGCCTGCGTGTCCCAGGTGCTGTGCAGCACGATATCCGCGACTTCCGGGTTGAGATCCTGCCGGTGCAGCACATCCCCTTCTACGGAGTGAATTCGCGTCCCGTTGCCGGTGATCAGAAAGGCGTCGAGGGAGAACGCCCCCAGCAAATGGCGCATCTCCAGCACATGACGCCCGGTGGCAAACGTCAGGGTGACATCACGCTCGCGCAGGCGCTTCAGCGTGTTCAGGGTTTTTTCCCCTAAACGGTGATCCGGCATTAACAGCGTACCGTCCATATCAAATGCAGCGAGCCGAGCCATGATTACTCCCGAAATGTGATGCGGTTAACTTGTGCAACAGTATCGTGTGAGATATACGGAAGTAATAGTGAATAGATGAAAATTATTGTTCCGGGTTTCTTATGCGCCAGCTCAATCGACTTAATCAGTATCACCGCCTGTGGCAGCCTTCCCTGGGGGCAACACAACAGGTCACCATCAGCGAGCTGGCCGCCCGCTGTTTTTGTAGCGAGCGGCATGTCCGAACCCTGCTGCGTCAGGCCCAGGAGGCGGGCTGGCTGAGCTGGCGAGCGCAGTCTGGCCGCGGTAAGCGCGGTGAGCTAACGTTCCATGTCGCCCCGGAGTCACTGCGCAATGCGATGATGGAAGAGGCGCTGAAAAGCGGGCAGCAGCATAACGCGCTGGAACTGGCCCAGCTGGCCCCTGAAGCGCTGCGGTCATTACTTCATCCTTTTTTGGGCGGGCAGTGGCAAAACGACACGCCGACGCTGCGCATCCCCTACTATCGCTCTCTGGAGCCGCTTCAGCCGGGGTTTTTACCGGGCCGGGCAGAGCAGCATCTGGCGGGACAGGTGTTTTCAGGCCTGACGCGTTTTAACGGTAACAGCAGTGAACCCGCGGGCGATATGGCGCATCACTGGGATGTCTCTGCTGACGGCCTGCGCTGGCATTTCTACATTCGCTCCACCCTGCACTGGCATAACGGCGATAAAATAGAAACGGCGCAACTCCAGCGAAGTCTGACAGCGCTGTTGACGCTTCCTGCCCTGCGCACTCTGTTTCAGAGCGTCTTATGTATTGAAACAACGCATCCTCAGTGTCTGACGTTTACGCTGCATCAACCGGACTACTGGCTGCCGCACAGGCTGGCAACCTACTGTAGCCGCCTGGCGCATCCCGACCATCCTGCGGTTGGCAGTGGCCCCTTTCGGCTGGCCGCTTTTGAGCCCGACCTGGTTCGTCTGGAAAGCCATGAGCAGTATCACCTGAGCCATCCGCTGCTCAAAGCCATCGAATACTGGATCACTCCCCAGCTTTTTGATTACAGCCTGGGCACCAGCTGTCGTCACCCGGTGCAAATCGCGATCGGCGAGGCCGACGAGCTCGAAAGTCTGCGGCTGGTAAGCAGCAGCACCAGCCTGGGGTTCTGCTACCTCACGCTAAAACAGAGCGCGCGCCTGAGTGAGATCCAGGCAAAGCGGCTTATCAATATCATTCATCTCTCCAGGCTTCTTCACACACTTCCGCTAAACGAAGGGCTCATCACGCCCACCCAGGAGCTGCTTCCCGGGTGGACCATCCCCGAATGGCCTGATTTATCGGACGTACCCCTCCCTGAAGCGTTGACGCTGGTTTACCATCTCCCTGTTGAGCTTCACACCATGGCCAGCCAGTTGAAGGCATACCTGGCGCTACAGGGGTGTGAACTGACCGTGATCTTTCACGACGCCAAGACGTGGGACGGATGCCTGGAGCTTGCCGATGCAGACATCATGATGGGGGACAGGCTGATTGGCGAAGCGCCGGAATATACGCTTGAACAGTGGCTGCGCTGCGATGCCCTCTGGCCGCACGTTCTTAGCGCTCCGGCTTACGCTCATCTGCAAGCCACGCTGGATGCGGTACAGACACAGGCCGAGGCTCGGGATAGACACGCGGGGCTGCAAGCCATCTTCAACCGGCTAATGGAGAGTGCGGTGCTTACGCCACTCTTTAATTATCAATACCAAATCAGTGCTCCGCCTGGCGTGAATGGTATACGCCTCAACACCCGCGGCTGGTTTGACTTTACCGAAGCCTGGCTGCCCGCTCCCAAATCGTGAAGAAGCTGGTCGCCGTCGTGGTCAGACGGTAACATAACGTTTTTACCGTAACAGTCGAGATGATTTATGAAACGTGCCGTCGTCGTGTTCAGCGGAGGACAAGACTCTACTACCTGCCTGGTCCAGGCCCTTCATCAGTACGATGAAGTTCACTGTGTCACTTTCGATTATGGTCAGCGTCATCGCGCTGAAATCGACGTTGCTCGTGAACTAGCCCTGAAACTGGGCGCACGCGCGCACAAGGTGCTGGACGTTACGCTGTTAAATGAACTGGCCGTGAGCAGCCTCACCCGCGACAGTATTCCTGTGCCAGACTATGAACCCGATGCCAGCGGCATTCCGAATACCTTCGTGCCGGGCCGTAATATCCTCTTCCTGACCCTGACGGCGATCTACGCCTATCAGGTAAAGGCCGAAGCGGTGATCACAGGCGTGTGCGAGACCGACTTCTCCGGCTACCCGGACTGCCGTGATGAGTTCGTGAAAGCGTTAAACCACGCCGTTAATCTGGGGATGGCGAAAGAGACGCGCTTTGAAACTCCGCTCATGTGGCTGGATAAAGCCGAAACCTGGGCGCTGGCGGACTACTGGGGCAAGCTGGACCTTGTTCGCAGCGAAACGCTCACCTGCTATAACGGTATCAAAGGCGACGGTTGCGGCCAGTGTGCGGCCTGTAATCTGCGCGCTAACGGGCTGAACCACTATCTTGCCGATAAATCCGGCGTGATGGCCGCGATGCAGAAAAAAACCGGACTTAAATAGGGCTACTTCACCGTGCTGTCGAACAGTTTCACACCGGCAGCACGGGTGACTTTCATCAGCGTTGTCAGCGTTGGGTTTCCGTTGACTGATAGGGTTCGGTATAGCTGCTGACGGGACAGACCTGCTTTGGCAGCGATTTCACCTATGCCGCCGCGGGATTCGATAACACGTCTTAACGCGATTAAATATGCAGGGATCCCCTGCTCTTCGTAAATCTCATCCAACGCAACCTGCAGATATAGCTGGGCACAGGAAGGGTCTTCACGAAGCATTTTTACGACGGCGTCATCATGGCTGATGGAACTAGAAAATTTTCGTTGGGTCTTGCTCATCCGGTTTATCCTTTTGATGATCTTTCCAGTAATCTATTGCCAGTTTCACATCAGTCTTTTGACTCTTTTTGTCACCGCCGATCAGCAACAACAGGATCTTCCGATGTTGTACCGCAAAATAGATTCGATAGCCGGGACCACAATCAATTTCCAATTCCCAGATACCCTCTCTGAGATATCGGTAATCGCCGAAATTCCCTTTCTCAGCACGGTCAATTCGCAGAAGGATCCGAAACGCTAACTCCGGATCCTTTCGCTTCATCTTCGTTACCCACTCCTCAAACGGTACTTTTCCGTCACGGGTCCGGTAGCGTTCAACGACATAGTCCCTGTCCATTATTCTATCCTTGAAAAATCCTTTTGTCTTTTATAAAAGACAAACTTTCTAAGCGATCATCAACTCCAGCTTTTCCCGCAATTCCCCTTCCAGCGGTAGCGCTTTCTGCGTTTTCAGATCGATACAGACGAACGTGATCAACGCATCTGCGACCATCTGCCCTTCTGGATCGAGCGTCACCACCTGGCTTAAGACCCCGCTTTTGCCATTGATCTGCTGCACCTGGCTGGTGACCGTGAGCACGTCACCCAGCACGGCCGGACGGCGGTAGTTGATGTTGATATTGACGACCACAAACGCGATGTTGTGCGCGGTCAGCCACTGAAAGCTTTCGCTATTTTCCAGCCCGTCCCAGCGCGCTTCTTCAAGAAACTCAAGATAGCGGGCATTGTTCACATGCTGATAAACGTCGAGATGAAAACCGCGTACTTTGATTTTTGTCTGCATAGCGCAATAGCCTTTACTGTTATTGTAGGAAGAGAGGTCATAACTGGTATGACCTCTTTATCCTGGCAAAATTTTGCCGCAGTGCAAGAAATTGCGTAATTACAACGTCAGGTGTGAGAGGTTGCGCTCAACCAGCGCGCTGCCCATGCCCGGCACCTGCCTGAGATCGTCGATCGTTTTGAAAGGACCATACTCTTCGCGGTAGCTGACGATGGCCTGCGCTTTTTTCAGGCCCACGCCATTCATCGCACGGGCGAGATCTTCCGCTGAGGCCGAATTGATACTGACCCGCGTACCGTCATCATCCGCACTTTTACCGGCGTCTGTCGCTTTGGTTTGCCCTTGCACCGGCGCTGCCGCGTCGGACTTGCTCTGGGTAGCTTGTGTTTTGGCGGCGGGGGCCGACGCCATCGCACCCGCACTCATCCCGGTGGTGGCAATAGCCAGCGTAATTAACAGTGCTTTGATTCCACATTTCATGCTGTTATCTCCTTGTTTGTTGACAGCCACGTCACGATAGCCGCCAGTTAAAACCGGCACAAACAGCAGATTGCAGAAATGGAAAAGGCCGCGAAAGCGGCCTTTAGTTTTTGCAGAGCGTTACGAAAATCTGCGAGCAGACACGTAATTACTGCTGCTGAGTCATCACATCACCCAGCTTGATTTTGGCTTCTTTACGCAGGTTGCTCATCATGGCTTCGAAGGCAATCTGAGCATTGTTCTGGGTAATCCACTGAACCATCGCTTTCTTCTGCGCTTCTGGCAGGGTACCGGCTTTCACTTCATCCAGCGCCAGCAGAACGACGTTACCCTGTGCATCGGTGGTGGTGCCGAAGCTTGGCTTGTCCTTGGCAGGCAGCGTCAGACCAAACGCAGCCTGGCTGATTGGGTCCTGGCCGGTACGGCTCAGCGTTTTCGCTTCACCGAAGCTCAGGCCAGCCGCTTTCAGCGCATCTTCTTTACCCGCTTTCAGATCGGACAGAATCTTCTCAGCATCCAGTTTCGCCTGCTGTTCCGCTTTGTTGTGCTTAACCTGAGCGATAACCTGATCCTTCACTTCCGCCAGCGGTTTGACCGCTTCTGGCTTGTGTTCGCTGACGCGCAACACAAACGCACGATCGCCGTCGACGGTAATTATGTCAGAGTTACTGCCCGGCGTGCCGTTCTCACCCACCAGACCACCGTTGAAGATAGCATCAGAAACCGGTTTGAAGTTCAGCTCTTCCGGCAGGTTGTCACGTCCAAACCAGCCCGTTTCAACCGCCTTCACGCCCGCCGCCTGCTCTGCACCTGCCAGAGATTCGTTGTCGTTGCTGGCAGCATCGCTCACCTTCTGCTGCAGCGCGTAATAGGCATCCAGCGCTTTTTCCTGTTTCACTTTCGCTGCGATATCATCGCGAACGTCAGCCAGCGGCTTGGTTTTCGCCGCAGTGATGTCGTCCAGACGCACGACCAGGAAACCAACGGAAGACTTAATAACGCCTGAAAGCTGACCTTTCTCTTTCAGACCGGCATTTTTCAGCTCGTCTGGGGTGGTCGCGTCTTCCAGCCAGCCCATATCACCGCCGTTTTTCGCAGAGATAATGTCGGTGGATTTCGCTTTCGCAACGGTCGCGAAATCAGCGCCTTTGTTCAGCTCATCCAACGCCGCTTTAGCATCGGCCTCAGTTTTCGTCTGAATCACGCTGTAGCGGTTACGCTGCGGCTGAGTGAACTGATCCTGATGCTGATCGTAGTAAGACTGGATTTCAGCATCAGACGCGGTTTCCTGCAGCGCGGCCGCATCCAGCTTGATATAGCTCACGCGGAACTGCTCTGGAGAAACAAAGGAGTTCTTATTCTGCTCGTAGTAAGCGTTAACGTCAGCATCGCTCACCTGCTGTTTCGCGGCAAGGGCGTTCACATCAATGGTCGCTTCACGTACAACGCGCTGCTGCGCCACCAGCGCGGCCAGTTCGTCCGTTTCACCTTTGAGCATGAAATCGGTGCCCACAACGGCATTGATAAGCTGCTGGGTGGTCAGCTGGTTACGCAGCGCCTGAGCGTACTGGTCGGCCGTCATCCCCATCTGATTGACGATGCTGTTGTAACGCGCGTTGTCGAATTTACCGTTAGACTGGAAGGCTTGCGTGGAGAAGATGGCTTTTTTCACCTGCTCATCGCTGATGCCAAGGCCCAGTTTTTTGGCATACTGATCAAGCAGCGCTTCGTCGATAAGACGGTTCAGCGTCTGTTGGCGCAGGGTCTTCATGTACCCTTCGTTCGCCGCCAGTTCAGAGAATTGGTCGCCCAGCTGTTGCTGCATACGGTTACGTTCACCGGCAAAAGCATTCTCGAACTGACCACGGCTGATTTCCTGGCCATTCACTTTTGCGGCGTAGTTTGCGCCACCGCCAATAAGGTAACTGCTCACGCCGGTCAATATGAACGACACGATAATGATACCGAAAATAATCTTGAGCACGAGACTGTTAGCAGCCGTGCGTAAGCTGTCCATCATGGTGTAACAACACTCCGCTGTAGGTGACTGGTTACCTGACGCTGACGGAAAATCCTGCCCGTCGCGCGTGAAGGCGTATTGTGACAAGAAAACGGGGCGATTGTCAGCCCACAACTCGCATAAACTCGCACAAATCAGGTCTGGACAAACAAAAAAGGCACATCAAATGATGCGCCCTTGTACTTTCCGGCTTCCCTGAAACGGGAAAGCAATCAGTTTACTGCGTCTTTCAGCGCTTTACCTGCACGGAAACCCGGCACTTTAGCAGCAGCAATGGTGATCTCTTTACCGGTCTGAGGGTTGCGGCCAGTACGGGCAGCACGCTCTTTAACAGCAAAAGTACCGAAACCTACCAGTGCAACGTCGTCCCCAGCCTGCAGAGATTCAGTAACAGAAGCAATTAAAGCATCTAACGCACGTCCAGCTGCAGCTTTAGAAATATCAGCACCCGCAGCAATTTTGTCAATCAGTTGAGATTTATTCACTGTTCTCTTCCTCTCTTTATAATTTATATCGCGCCTGAATCCTTCACAACGCGACCGCGCAGCAGTTATATCAGGCCTGCCATGACCTTACAACACCCGTTGTTGATGGCTGACCTAATCAGCAATCTAAATTAGCTATACAAAAAAAGGCTGGCAAGTGCGAAATGACTTACCAGCCTTGTTTTTATTGACGCTCTTTGCGCGAGGTCACTATTTTGCGGTTACAACCTGCATTCCGGAGGGTTCATTCTGCAATGCGAGACTGAGAACTTCCTCAATTCGCTTCACAGGATGGATCTGCAGATCGGCAATCACGTTGTCCGGAATCTCTTCCAGATCGCGTTTGTTTTCGTAAGGGATCAATACGGTTTTGATCCCACCGCGGTGTGCCGCCAGCAGTTTTTCTTTTAAACCACCAATCGGCAGAACCTGACCACGCAGCGTGATTTCACCGGTCATTGCCACATCGGCACGCACCGGGTTCCCTGTCAGGCAGGAAACCAGAGCGGTACACATGGCAATACCCGCGCTTGGACCGTCTTTCGGCGTTGCCCCTTCCGGAACGTGCACGTGGATGTCGCGTTTTTCGTAGAAATCCGCGTTGATACCCAGTTTCTCCGCGCGCGCGCGCACCACGGTCAGCGCCGCCTGGATGGATTCCTGCATCACTTCACCCAGCGAGCCGGTGTAGGTAAGTTTGCCTTTACCCGGTACACAGGCGGTTTCGATGGTCAGCAGATCGCCGCCCACTTCCGTCCATGCCAGGCCAGTTACCTGACCAACGCGGTTTTCGTTGTCCGCGCGACCGTAGTCGAAGCGCTGGACGCCGAGATAGGCATGCAGATTGTCGCCGTTAATCACAATGTGTTTCAGGCTCTTATCCAGCAGCAGCTGTTTCACCGCTTTACGACACAGTTTAGAGATTTCACGCTCAAGGCTACGCACCCCCGCTTCACGGGTGTAGTAGCGAATAATGCCGATAATCGCGCTGTCCTCGACGGTCAGCTCGTTGGATTTCAGCGCGTTACGCTCAATCTGTTTCGGCAGCAGGTGCTGCTTAGCGATGTTCAGCTTCTCATCTTCGGTATAACCGGAGAGACGAATCACTTCCATACGGTCCAGCAGCGGGGCCGGAATGTTCATGGAGTTGGAGGTCGCCACGAACATCACGTCGCTCAGGTCGTAGTCCACTTCCAGGTAGTGATCGCTGAACGCCACGTTCTGTTCTGGATCAAGCACTTCCAGCAGTGCAGACGCAGGGTCACCGCGCATGTCAGAAGACATTTTGTCGATCTCGTCGAGCAGGAACAGCGGGTTTTTAACGCCCACTTTCGCCATCTTCTGGATCAGTTTACCCGGCATAGAACCGATGTAGGTACGGCGGTGACCGCGGATTTCCGCTTCATCGCGTACGCCACCCAGCGCCATACGGATATACTTGCGTCCGGTCGCTTTGGCGATGGACTGACCCAGAGAGGTTTTACCCACCCCCGGCGGTCCTACCAGGCACAGAATTGGGCCTTTGATTTTGTTTACACGGCTTTGTACCGCGAGGTACTCAAGAATGCGGTCTTTCACGCGTTCCAGGCCGTAGTGGTCGGTATCCAGGATTTCCTGCGCCTGACGCAGGTCTTTTTTGACCTTGCTGCGGGCGTTCCACGGAACCTGCACCATCCACTCAATGTAGCCGCGTACAACGGTCGCTTCAGCCGACATTGGAGACATCATTTTCAGCTTCTGCAGTTCTGCTTCGGCCTTCTCTTTCGCCTCTTTCGGCATCTTCGCCGCGTCGATCTTACGCTTCAGCGCTTCGTTTTCGTCCGGCGCGTCGTCCATCTCGCCCAGTTCTTTCTGAATGGCCTTCATTTGCTCATTCAGATAGTACTCGCGCTGAGATTTCTCCATCTGCTTTTTGACGCGGTTGCGAATGCGCTTCTCAACCTGCAGCAGATCGATTTCAGACTCCATCATCGCCATCAGGTATTCCAGACGTTCGTTGACGTCGGACATTTCCAGCACGGACTGTTTGTCAGCCAGCTTCAGCGGCATGTGTGCAGCGATGGTGTCCGCCAGACGCGCAGGATCGTCGATGCTGTTCAGCGACGTCAGCACTTCTGGTGGAATTTTCTTGTTCAGCTTGATATAGCCTTCAAACTGGCTAATCGCGGTGCGAACCAGCACTTCCTGTTCGCGCTCATCAAGCTCAGGCGAATCAAGGTACTCTGCCTTTGCAGAGAAGTGCTCGCCGTCATCTGACAGAGTGGTAATACGCGCACGCTGCAGGCCTTCTACCAGCACCTTCACGGTGCCGTCAGGCAGCTTCAGCATCTGCAAAATAGAGGCCACGGTCCCGACGGTGAAAAGATCGTTTACACCCGGCTCATCCGTTGATGCTTCTTTCTGCGCCACCAGCATGATTTTTTTATCATGATCCATGGCGGCTTCGAGGCAACGGATAGATTTTTCCCGCCCTACAAATAAGGGTATGACCATGTGCGGATAAACCACCACATCGCGCAACGGCAATACGGGGATTTCAATGCGTTCAGAACGCTCAGGATTCATAGAGCTCTCTCTTAGTTAGTGTCCGCCAGGTAAGCTGGTCATGTCACTGTGCTTCACATAACCATTAACATGTATCCAGTATATGGGGATGTTTCCCACACATTCAACGCTATGAATACGGAAAAAGTAAAGGGGAGATAAAATCCCCCCTTTTTGATTAACTGCTTGTATGATTTGGTTAATTATTCGCCAGATGCCTGCTGCGCTTCCGGTTTGCCGTAAATCAGCAGCGGCTTGGTTTGGCCGCTAATCACGGACTCGTCAATCACCACTTTCTCAACATCTTCCATCGACGGCAGATCGTACATGGTGTCGAGCAGTGCCGCTTCAACAATTGAACGCAGACCACGCGCACCGGTTTTACGGACCATCGCTTTCTTGGCAATAGCATCCAGCGCTTCGTCACGGAATTCCAGATCAACGCCTTCCAGATTGAACAGCGCCTGATACTGCTTGGTCAGCGCATTTTTCGGCTCTTTCAGGATCTGGATCAGCGCGTCCTCGCTCAGCTCATTCAGCGTTGCCACAACCGGCAGACGGCCGATAAATTCAGGGATCAGACCGAATTTGATCAGATCTTCCGGTTCAACCTGAGACAGCAGTTCGCCTTCGTTCGGTTTTTCGGATGTCGATTTCACCGTAGCGCCAAAACCAATGCCGGAGCCGGTTTCAACACGGTGGGAGATGACTTTGTCCAGACCAGCAAACGCGCCACCACAGATGAACAGGATCTTGGAGGTATCAACCTGCAGGAACTCCTGCTGCGGATGTTTACGACCACCCTGCGGCGGAACGGCGGCAACCGTACCTTCGATCAGCTTCAGCAGTGCCTGCTGTACGCCTTCACCCGATACGTCACGGGTAATGGACGGGTTGTCTGATTTACGGGAGATCTTGTCGATCTCATCGATGTAAACAATCCCGCGCTGGGCTTTCTGTACATCGTAATCGCACTTCTGCAGCAGTTTCTGAATGATGTTTTCGACGTCCTCACCCACATAACCGGCCTCGGTCAGGGTGGTGGCATCCGCCATCGTGAACGGAACATCAAGCAGGCGCGCCAGGGTTTCAGCCAGCAGCGTTTTACCGGAACCGGTTGGGCCGATCAGCAGAATGTTACTTTTACCCAGTTCTACGCCATTGCTGGTGTCGCCGTTACGCAGACGTTTGTAGTGGTTATAGACCGCTACCGCCAGCACTTTCTTGGCCTGCTCCTGTCCGATCACGTAGTCGTCAAGGTGATGACGAATTTCATGCGGCGTTGGCAGCGCGCTGCGCTCACGGTGCGGTGCGACTTCTTTAATCTCTTCGCGAATGATGTCGTTACATAAATCGACACATTCGTCGCAGATATACACGGACGGCCCGGCAATCAGTTTACGCACTTCATGCTGGCTTTTGCCGCAAAAAGAGCAGTACAGCAGTTTGCCCGAACCATCTTTGCGTTTATCTGTCATGAGTCCAAACCTCTTTTTAAGTTCTTTGTGCCGCACATGACGACGCAAATGCCATTCTAAGACGCAAGCTGCAATCAGCAGCGTGCCGCCCTACCTTAGTATAGCGGCACACTCGCGTCGCGGGCATCAATTACGATGGGTCAACACGGAGTCGACTAAGCCGTACTCAACTGCCTCTGGAGCAGAGAGGAAGCGATCGCGCTCGGTATCGCGCTCGATCTGCTCGAGTGGTTGACCCGTATGCTGCGCCATAAGTTCATTCATGCGCGCTTTTACTTTCAGAATTTCACGGGCGTGGATTTCGATATCCGTCGCCTGCCCCTGGTAACCGCCCAGTGGCTGGTGAATCATCACGCGGGAATTTGGCAAGCAGAAACGCTTACCTTTCGCCCCTGCTGTTAACAGGAACGCGCCCATAGATGCAGCCTGACCCATACAGATAGTGCTTACATCAGGCTTGATGAATTGCATGGTGTCATAAATGGACATTCCTGCTGTAATCACGCCACCCGGGGAGTTAATGTACAGGTAAATGTCTTTTTCCGGGTTTTCCGCTTCCAGAAACAGCATCTGCGCCACGATCAGGTTAGCCATGTGGTCTTCCACCTGGCCGGTCAGAAAGATAACGCGTTCCTTGAGCAGACGGGAATAGATATCAAAAGAACGCTCACCACGTGAGGTCTGTTCAATAACCATTGGCACCAGAGCCATATGGGGTGCAAAGTTATCTCGTTCGCCACTGTATGACATTTCCGTCTCCTGGATCAAAATTGAAAACACCTGCTGTACTGATTGTAACCTTACGGACGGATTATCAGCCAGTCTCATTCATCATGATTACGTACTTATGGGGTTCACAGTGCCCTATTTCAAGCATAACAACCTTTTGTTGTTACGCTAACACCGAAAGGGCGTTTTAGCACTCTTCCTGGGCTATCGCTGCGATAAAAAAAACCCGCTGCCGCAAGGCAACGGGTTTTCTGTTCAAACTTTAAACCGTTGGGGCGAAATTACGCCTGCTGGTTCATCAGTTCGTTGAAAGAGGTCGCTTTTTCGGTCACTTTCGCTTTCGCCAGTACCGCTTCAACAGCCTGCTCTTCCAGGGCAACGTTGCGCATGTTGTCCATCAGCTCTTTGTTCTTACCGTAGAACTCGATCACTTCTGATGGATCTTCGTATGCAGAAGCCATCTCTTCGATCAGGCCTTTCACGCGCTCTTCGTCAGCTTTCAGCTCGTGGGTACGAATCACTTCGCCCAGCAGCAGGCCAACAACAACGCGGCGTTTCGCTTGCTCTTCGAACAGCTCGCGTGGCAGTTCCATCGCTTGCTGCTGGTTGCCACCGAAACGCTGTGCAGCCTGACGGCGCAGAACGTCGATTTCGCTGTCGATCAGGGCAGCTGGAACGTCGATTTCGTTGGCTTTCACCAGACCTTCGATCGCCTGAGATTTCACACGGTTACGTACAGCGCCGTTCAGTTCGCGTTCCATGTTCTTACGCACTTCGGTACGCAGACCCGCTACGGAACCATCTTCCACGCCGAAACGCTTGATGAATTCTTCAGTCAGTTCTGGCAGTTCGCGCTCTTCAACTTTCTTCAGGTTGATAGCGAACTTCGCTGCTTTCCCTTTCAGGTTTTCAGCGTGGTACTCTTCCGGGAAGGTCACGTCGATAGTGAACTCTTCGCCAGCCTTGTGGCCTTTGATACCGTCTTCGAAGCCTGGGATCATACGACCCTGGCCCATAGCCAGTACGAAGTCAGACGCTTTACCGCCTTCGAACTCTTCGCCGTCTACAGAACCGGTGAAGTCGATGGTGACACGGTCTTCAGCGTCAACAGCGCCTTCTTTCTCTTTCCAGTTCGCCTGCTGCTTGCGCAGGGTATCCAGCATGCCGTCAACGTCTTCGTCAGTCACGGAAACAACTGGTTTTTCAACTTCGATAGATTCCAGACCTTTCAGCTCAACTTCCGGGTACACTTCGAACTCTACGGAGTAGGTGAAGTCTTCGCCCAGTTTGTATTCGCCTGGAACGTAGTTCGGCGCACCGGCCGGATTGATTTTTTCTTTGATGATCGCATCAATAAAGTTACGGCTCATCAGTTCACCCAGCACATCCTGACGCACGGAAGCGCCATAACGCTGAGCAACAACATTCATTGGTACTTTGCCCTTGCGGAAGCCGTCAATACGTACTTTTTTTGCTACGTTGACCAGCTCGCTTTTCACAGCAGTTTCGATGCTGTCAGCAGCGATAGTAATCGTTACACGGCGGCCAAGGCCTTGAGTGGTTTCAACTGAAACTTGCATCTTGTTACCTCAAAAAAATCACAGTGCTCGGTCAACTCTGAATCTGTCTGTTATACCGGGATGCTCTCTTACTGCAGATTCACATTCCCTGTCGCCAGAATCATCCCGAAGACATTCAATAAGACGCGGCATTATAGCGGCATCACTTAGGTGAGTCGAGAACGGTTGGGGCATGTTGCTGCGGCTTTTTTCACACTTTAAGGCTATTTTTAGCCTTAAAATCGCACCATCCGCTCAAAACTCAAACAAAACAAAACGGCCCGGAGGCCGTTTTGAGGAAATCTGTAAGCAACATACTGGAAAAGCTCCAGCCGTTGCAAATCCGATTTATCAGGCGATAGTGCCTGCACCGCGACAGGGCGGCGATGCGAAAACCGTATCCTGCAGGCCTTCCCATTCCTTAATGGTGTAGGTGTGCAGTGCCAGCGCATGCACGGTCGTGGAGAGTTCTTCCGTCAAGGTGCTGTAGATCAAGCGGTGTCGATTCAGGAAACGTTCTCCCGTGAAGCGATCGCTAACCAGAACCACTTTAAAGTGGCTTTCAGAACCTGCCGGCACGTTATGACGATAGCTTTCGTCGACGACTTCGAGGAACACAGGGTTGAACGCTGCCCTTAATTTATCTTCTATATGCTCACGTATCATCATGAAATTACTCCTCCGACAACGCCAGGATGTCACCCATCCCTTTAAATGTTAGCCGCTTTTACCGTTTCCATTACACCTTGACAACAAATATTTAGCTTTCGTCTGATTTTCTCATTCAAACGAATGAAGTTCACTGTGAGACTCATACGTTTTGTCATACACGGATTGGGAAAAAGGGTGATCTGGTCAGTTTTCGGACAAGGCGATGAATTTACATGCGTTGACCACTTCCCCTCGCCGTTGGCGATGTTATGATGGCGGCAATTTTTCTCTTTATATGCTTACGATTCGTTGAGAACCCGAAAATGTTAAAAAAACTCTTCTTTCCGTTGGTAGCCCTTTTTATGCTGGCAGGCTGCGCTACTCCGCCTACCACCATTGATGTCTCACCAAAAATCACCCTGCCTCAGCAGGACCCAAGCCTGATGGGCGTCACCGTGAGCATTAACGGTGCCGATCAGCGTCAGGATCAGGCGCTGGCAAAAGTGACCCGCGATAACCAGCAGGTTACCCTCACCGCGTCCCGCGACCTGCGCTTCCTGCTCCAGGAAGTGCTGGAGAAACAGATGACCGCTCGCGGCTACATGATTGGCCCAAGCGGCGCGGTCGATCTGCAGATCATCGTGAACAACCTGTACGCTGACGTGTCTCAGGGCAACGTGCGCTACAACATCGCGACCAAAGCGGATATCGCCATCATTGCCACCGCGAAGAATGGCAACAAGATGACCAAAAACTACCGCGCCAGCTACTCTGTTGAAGGTGCCTTCCAGGCTTCTAACCAGAACATTGCTAACGCCGTGAACAGCGTGCTGACCGACACCATCGCCGATATGGCGCAGGACACCAGTATTCACGACTTTATCAAGCAGAACGCGCGTTAATCCCGCTCTCTGACCCGGTGCATCACCGGGTCAGTTTTATAAGAACATGTCCAGCCACTACTTACGCATTTTCCAGCAACCGAAATCAGCTATCCTGCTGATCCTCGGCTTCGCCTCGGGTTTACCCCTCGCACTCACTTCCGGCACGCTTCAGGCGTGGATGACGGTTGAGAACATCGATCTTAAAACCATCGGTTTCTTCTCGCTTGTCGGCCAGGCCTATGTCTTTAAGTTCCTGTGGTCTCCGGTCATGGATCGCTATACGCCGCCTTTCCTCGGGCGTCGACGCGGCTGGTTAGTGATGACGCAGATCCTGCTGCTGCTGGCTATTGCGGCGATGGGATTTCTTGAACCCACCACCCAGCTTCGCTGGATGGCCGCGCTTGCGGTGGTGATTGCCTTCTGTTCCGCCTCTCAGGATATCGTGTTCGACGCCTGGAAGACGGACGTGTTACCTGCGGAAGAGCGCGGCGCCGGTGCGGCAATCAGCGTGCTGGGCTATCGCCTCGGGATGCTGGTCTCCGGCGGGCTGGCGCTGTGGCTCGCCGACCGTTACCTCGGCTGGCAGGGCATGTACTGGCTGATGGCCGCCCTGCTGATCCCCTGCATTATCGCGACGCTGTTCGCGCCCGAACCGAGTGACGTCATCCCGGTTCCCCGCTCGCTGGAGCAGGCCGTCGCCGAACCGCTCCGAGACTTCTTTGGCCGCAACAACGCCTGGCTGATCCTGCTGCTTATCGTCCTTTATAAGCTGGGCGATGCCTTTGCCATGAGCCTCACCACCACCTTCCTGATCCGGGGCGTCGGTTTTGACGCCGGTGAAGTCGGCGTGGTGAATAAAACGCTGGGGCTGTTTGCGACCATCGTCGGCGCGCTTTATGGCGGCGTATTGATGCAGCGCCTGACGCTGTTTCGCGCGCTGCTGATTTTCGGCATCCTTCAGGGTGCCTCTAACGCAGGCTACTGGCTGCTGTCGATTACCGACAAACATACGATCAGCATGGCCGCGGCGGTGTTCTTCGAAAACCTCTGCGGCGGCATGGGAACCGCGGCGTTTGTCGCCCTGCTGATGACCCTGTGCAACAAGTCGTTTTCCGCTACCCAGTTCGCGCTGCTCTCGGCGCTCTCCGCCGTTGGCCGGGTGTACGTTGGCCCGATTGCCGGCTGGTTCGTGGAAGCCCACGGCTGGCCAACATTTTATCTCTTCTCGGTCGTGGCTGCCGTGCCGGGAATTTTATTGCTGCTGGTCTGCCGTCAGACGCTGGAATATACCCAGCGGACAGAACATTTTATGCCGCGCACCGAATATCGCCGCGCCTATCGTTTTGCGCTACGTCTGTTAATGGCGGGCTGTATCGCTCTGGCGCTCTGGCTTGTGGTACTTATTATCAATGCCAGCACCTCTCTGGTACTCCCTTTCGAAGCCCTTCTGCTGGACGCAGGCGCCCTGCTGGCTATCGCCGGGATCCTGATCGGAGGTCTGCTTGATTTCATGGCGTTGCGTAAAACGCAGATGACCTGAAGAAAAATGCGAAAGGTTATTTCCCGTTGTAATCACAAACTGAAATTATAACGGTGAAATAGCCGCCAACCGCAAAAAAAATATTTGTTGATTTGTGCGGGATAGGATTTGGAAATTATTGGCTCCCATTCCAAAACGCTATTTTTCATTAAACGATTCAGCATACGAGAGTTTGATTTTTCGTTTTTTAGATGTCTTTTTATTGATAATTAATTGTTAATTTTTTGTTTATTTTCAACAATGGTTATACCAATTGCCCCTTTTAAGGTATGCTTGGGGGTCCTTTCGTTATAAAGCCCATGCCGTGCGGCTTCGGTCATAAAAACCGACATAATTTGCAACACTTGTGACACGTGCGGCAGAACCCGGTAACACCTTCCTGACACAGGCCTAATGATGTTTACAGTAATGTAACCTTCCCGTAAAATGCCCGCACACTTTAAACGCCACCAGACTCCGTGGAATTGAGGTCGTTAAATGAGACTCGGGAAATACAATAAAAGTTTGGGATGGTTGTCATTATTCGCGGGCACTGTATTACTCAGTGGCTGCGATTCTGCACTACTAGACCCCAAAGGACAGATTGGACTGGAACAACGTTCACTGATATTGACGGCTTTTGGCCTGATGTTGATTGTGGTTATTCCTGCCATTTTGATGGCTGTTGGTTTCGCCTGGAAGTATCGTGCGAGCAATAAAGATGCGAAGTATAGCCCTAACTGGTCACACTCCAATAAAGTGGAAGCTGTGGTCTGGACGGTTCCTATTCTGATCATCCTGTTCCTTGCCGTACTGACCTGGAAAACCACTCACGCACTTGAGCCAAGCAAACCGCTGGTTCACGATGAGAAACCTATTACCATTGAAGTGGTCTCCATGGACTGGAAATGGTTCTTCATCTATCCAGAGCAGGGCATTGCTACCGTGAATGAAATCGCCTTCCCGGCGAACACTCCGGTTCAGTTCAAAGTGACCTCCAACTCCGTAATGAACTCCTTCTTCATCCCACGTCTGGGTAGCCAGATTTACGCGATGGCCGGTATGCAGACCAACCTGCACCTGATCGCGAATGAAGCAGGCACCTATGATGGTATCTCCGCCAGCTATAGCGGCCCGGGCTTCTCAGGTATGAAGTTCAAAGCTATTGCGACGCCAGACCGTGCCGCTTTCGACCAGTGGGTTGAAAAAGCGAAGCAGTCTCCAAACACCATGTCTGACATGGCGGCGTTCGAAAAAGTGGCTGCACCAAGCGAATACAACAAGGTGGAGTACTTCTCTAATGTGAAACCAGATTTGTTCAAAGACGTTATTGGCAAATTTATGGATCACGGCAAGAGCATGGACATGACCCAGCCTGAAGGCGAGCACAGCGCGCACGAAGGTATGGAAGGCATGGACATGAGCCACGCGGAAACCGCTCACTAAGGGGCCGAGGAAGAAAATGTTCGGAAAATTGACACTGGATGCAGTGCCCTACCATGAACCGATTATCGTGGTTACGGTGGCTGCAATTATCATTGGTGGCGCGGCCTTACTGGCCCTGATCACTTACTTCGGTAAGTGGAGCTACCTGTGGAACGAGTGGCTGACTTCGGTTGACCACAAAAAACTCGGTATCATGTACTGCATCGTCGGTATCGTCATGTTAATTCGTGGCTTTGCGGATGCGATCATGATGCGTAGCCAGCAGGCACTCGCTTCTGCGGGTGAAGCCGGCTTCCTGCCACCGCACCACTACGATCAGATCTTTACCGCCCACGGCGTTATCATGATCTTCTTCGTGGCGATGCCGCTGGTTATCGGTCTGATGAACGTTGTCGTTCCGCTGCAAATCGGCGCGCGCGACGTGGCGTTCCCGTTCCTGAACAACCTGAGCTTCTGGTTCACGGTTGTCGGCGTTATCCTGGTTAACCTGTCACTGGGTGTGGGCGAATTCGCGCAGACCGGCTGGCTGGCTTACCCGCCGCTGTCAGGAATTGAGTACAGTCCAGGCGTTGGCGTCGACTACTGGATTTGGGCGCTTCAGCTCTCCGGTGTCGGTACTACCCTGACCGGTATCAACTTCTTCGTGACCATTATCAAGATGCGTGCCCCTGGCATGACCATGTTCAAGATGCCGGTATTTACCTGGGCATCTCTGTGCGCCAACATCCTGATTATTGCCTCCTTCCCAATTCTGACCGTCACCATCGCGCTGCTGACCCTGGACCGCTACCTGGGCACCCATTTCTTCACGAATGATATGGGTGGCAACATGATGATGTACATCAACCTGATTTGGGCCTGGGGTCACCCGGAAGTGTACATTCTGGTTCTGCCTGTGTTCGGAGTGTTCTCCGAAATCGCGGCAACCTTCTCGCGTAAACGTCTGTTTGGTTACACCTCTCTGGTGTGGGCAACCGTGTGTATTACCGTTCTGTCGTTCATCGTTTGGCTGCACCACTTCTTCACCATGGGTGCGGGCGCGAACGTAAACGCCTTCTTCGGTATTACCACCATGATTATCGCAATCCCTACCGGGGTGAAGATCTTCAACTGGCTGTTCACCATGTACCAGGGCCGCATCGTGTTCCACTCAGCGATGCTGTGGACTATCGGCTTCATCGTGACCTTCTCCGTAGGTGGGATGACCGGCGTACTGCTGGCGGTACCAGGTGCTGACTTCGTTCTGCACAACAGCCTGTTCCTGATTGCGCACTTCCATAACGTTATCATCGGTGGCGTGGTCTTCGGCTGCTTCGCTGGCGTAACCTACTGGTGGCCAAAAGCGTTCGGCTTCACGCTGAACGAAAAATGGGGTAAACGCGCGTTCTGGTTCTGGATCATCGGCTTCTTCGTAGCATTTATGCCGCTGTACGTGCTGGGCTTCATGGGTATGACCCGTCGTCTGAGCCAGCAGATCGATCCGCAGTTCCACCCAATGCTGATGGTTGCAGCGGGCGGCGCCGTGCTGATTGCCTGTGGTATCGCGTCTCAGCTGATTCAGTTCTACGTGTCTATTCGCGACCGCGACCAGAACCGTGACCTGACCGGTGACCCATGGGGTGGCCGTACGCTGGAGTGGGCAACCTCTTCTCCACCTCCTTTCTATAACTTTGCCATCGTGCCGCAGGTTCATGAACGCGACGCATTCTGGGAAATGAAAGAAAAAGGTGAAGCGTACAAGCAACCTGCTCATTACGAAGAGATCCACATGCCGAAAAACAGCGGTGCGGGCATTGTGATTGCCGCCTTCGCAACGGTATTTGGTTTCGCAATGATCTGGCACATCTGGTGGATGGCGATTGTTGGCTTCGCCGGCATCGTAATCAGCTGGATTGTGAAGAGCTTTGACGAGGACGTGGACTACTACGTACCAGTCCGTGAAGTTGAGAAGCTGGAAAACCAGCATTTCGACGAGATTTCTAAAGCGGGGCTGAAAAATGGCAACTGATACTCTGGCGCACTCAACTGCCCACGCGCATGAGCATGCGCACCACGATACAGGACCGACTAAAGTCTTCGGTTTCTGGATCTACCTGATGAGCGACTGCATTCTGTTCTGCTGTCTGTTCGCGACCTATGCCGTTCTGGTGAACGGCACGGCGGGCGGCCCGGCTGGCAAGGACATCTTTGAACTGCCGTTCGTTCTGGTTGAAACCGCACTGCTGTTATTCAGCTCCATCACCTACGGCATGGCGGCTATCGCCATGTACAAAAACAACAAGAGTCAGGTTGTGTCCTGGCTGGCGTTGACCTGGTTGTTTGGTGCTGGATTTATCGGGATGGAAATCTATGAATTCCATCACCTGATCATGGAAGGCTTCGGCCCGGATCGTAGTGGCTTCCTGTCCGCGTTCTTCGCGCTGGTTGGTACCCACGGTCTGCACGTGACCTCCGGTCTGATCTGGATGGCAGTACTGATGTTCCAGATTTCCCGTCGCGGCCTGACCAGTACTAACCGTACCCGTATCCTGTGCCTGAGCCTGTTCTGGCACTTCCTGGACGTGGTGTGGATCTGTGTGTTCTCTGTTGTATATCTGATGGGGGCGATGTAATGAGTCATTCAAACGATCATGGCGCTTCCCACGGTAGCGTAAAAACCTACATGACAGGTTTCATCCTGTCGATCATCCTGACGGTGATCCCGTTCTGGATGGTGATGAGCGGTTCTGCGTCTAAGCCGGTTATTCTGGGTGCAATCCTGGTGACCGCGGTGATTCAGATTCTGGTGCATCTGGTTTGCTTCCTGCACATGAACACCAAGTCCGATGAAGGCTGGAATATGACCGCCTTTATCTTTACCGTGATTATCATCGCTATCCTGGTAGTCGGTTCCATCTGGATTATGTGGAACCTCAACTACAACATGATGGTTCACTAAGAGCGGCGAGTATGTTTAAGCAATACCTGCAAGTAACGAAACCAGGCATCATCTTTGGCAACCTGATCTCCGTGATCGGAGGGTTCCTACTGGCCTCTAAGGGCAGCATTGATTACACCCTCTTTATCTACACGCTGGTCGGTGTGTCACTGGTTGTTGCGTCCGGTTGTGTATTTAACAACTACATCGACATGGATATCGACAAGAAGATGGAAAGGACCAAAAATCGGGTGCTGGTGAAAGGCCTGATCGCCCCTTCCGTCTCGCTGGTGTACGCCACCTTGCTGGGTATTGCTGGCTTTATGCTGCTGTGGTTTGGTGCTAACCCGCTGGCCTGCTGGCTGGGGGTGATGGGGTTCGTGGTGTATGTGGGCGTCTACAGCCTGTATATGAAACGCCACTCCGTCTACGGCACGCTGATTGGTTCTCTCTCCGGCGCTGCGCCGCCGGTGATTGGCTACTGCGCGGTCACGAACGAGTTCGACAGCGGTGCGCTGATCCTGCTGGCTATCTTTAGCCTGTGGCAGATGCCGCACTCCTATGCCATCGCGATTTTCCGCTTTAAGGATTATCAGGCAGCGAACATCCCGGTTCTGCCGGTCGTGAAGGGCATTTCAGTTGCCAAGAACCACATCACGCTGTACATCATCGCTTTTGCCGTGGCAACGCTGATGCTCTCTCTGGGCGGTTACGCTGGGTACAAATATCTGGCAGTAGCGGCCGCGGTGAGCGTCTGGTGGCTCGGTATGGCGCTGCGCGGTTACAAAGTGGAAGATGACAAAGTCTGGGCGCGCAAGCTGTTTGTGTTCTCGATTGTGGCCATCACCTCGCTGTCCGTGATGATGTCCGTGGACTTCATGGTGCCAGATTCACACAACCTGCTGACTTACGTCTGGTAAGCCAAACAGGTCAATAAAAGGGTGCTTCGGCACCCTTTTTTATTCACTGAATCTACTAATAACGCATGTAATATTTGTTAAATAACCCTTTATTTACCCCGCCCCTTCCCCGCACTACACTATGGCCTGCTTTTGAACTGAGGTGGTAATGAACGATTATAAAATGACGCCAGGCGAGCTACGCGCGACCTGGGGCTTAGGGACTGTCTTCTCGCTACGGATGCTTGGCATGTTTATGGTCCTGCCTGTTCTGACCACGTACGGTATGGCGCTGCAGGGGGCCAGCGAGGCGCTGATTGGGCTCGCGATCGGCATCTACGGCCTGGCGCAGGCGGTCTTCCAGATCCCCTTTGGCCTGCTCTCCGATCGTGTGGGGCGAAAGCCGCTAATCGTCGGTGGGCTGCTGGTCTTTGTGCTCGGAAGCGTGATTGCCGCCCTCTCCCACTCCATCTGGGGGATTATTCTCGGCCGCGCCCTGCAGGGCTCCGGCGCGATTGCCGCCGCGGTGATGGCGCTGCTGTCCGACTTAACCCGCGAGCAGAACCGCACCAAAGCGATGGCGTTCATCGGCGTGAGCTTTGGCGTGACGTTTGCGATTGCCATGGTACTGGGCCCCATCATTACGCACACGTTGGGTCTGCACGCCCTGTTCTGGATGATTGCCGTGCTGGCAACCATCGGTATTGCCTTAACCCTGTGGGTCGTGCCGGACAGCAAGAACCACGTTCTGAACCGTGAATCCGGCATGGTAAAAGGCTGCTTCAGCAAAGTGATTGTTGAGCCGCGCCTGCTTAAGCTGAATTTTGGCATTATGTGCCTGCACATCCTGCTGATGTCGACCTTTGTCGCTCTGCCCGGCCAGCTTGCCGCAGCGGGTTTCCCGGCGGCTGAGCACTGGAAAATCTATCTGGTCACGATGCTGATTTCGTTTGTCTCCGTCGTGCCGTTCATCATCTACGCCGAAGTGAAGCGCAAAATGAAGCGCGTCTTCGTGGGCTGCGTGGCGGTCCTGCTGATTGCCGAAATTGTGCTCTGGGGTGCCGGTCCGCACTTCTGGGAACTGATTGCCGGCGTACAGCTGTTTTTCCTGGCCTTTAA
Organism: Enterobacter sp. 940_PEND; assembly: GCF_001059415.1. Lineage (NCBI taxonomy): Bacteria > Pseudomonadati > Pseudomonadota > Gammaproteobacteria > Enterobacterales > Enterobacteriaceae > Enterobacter > Enterobacter sp. 940_PEND. The sequence continues at coordinate 66,047 of NZ_JUMS01000093.1, read as the reverse complement.
CCTGATGGAAGCGCTGCTGCCGTCGCTGATCAGCAAAGAGTCCCCCGCCGGTTACAAAGGTACGGCAATGGGCATTTACTCCACCAGCCAGTTCCTCGGCGTGGCGATTGGCGGCTCGCTCGGCGGCTGGGTGGACGGCCTGTTTGATTCACAAACCGTGTTTCTCGCCGGTGCGCTACTGGCGACGGTCTGGCTGCTGGTCGCCAGCACCATGAAAGAGCCGCGCTACGTGAGCAGCCTGCGCGTGGAAATCCCGGATGATGTGGAAATCAGCGATATGCTGAAGCAGCGTCTGGAAGCCAAAGAGGGTGTGACAGAAGTGCTCATCGTCCCGGAAGAACGCAGCGCTTACGTCAAAATAGACAGTAAAATGACCAACCGCTTCGAAGTCGAGCAGGCGCTCAAAGCGTGAAAAAAAGCCCGGTTAAACCGGGCTTTTTTATATTAATCGCGGAAGTTTTTAAACTGGAACGGTTGCCCCAGATCGCCGCCGCGCACCAGCGCCATTACGGACTGGAGATCGTCGCGGGACTTACCGGTCACGCGAATTTCTTCGCCCTGGATCTGCGCCTGCACCTTCAGCTTGCTGTCTTTAATGAGCTTAACGATCTTCTTCTGCACAGCGCTCTCAATGCCCTGCTTCAGCTTAGCTTCCACAAACCAGTTCTTACCGCTGTGCACAAACTCTTCCGACACATCCAGGGACGTCCCTTCGATGCCGCGCTTTAACAGCTTGGCGCGCAGAATGTCGAGCAACTGATTCACCTGGAAGTCAGACTCGCTCAGCACCTTAATGGTCTTATTTGCGTCGTTCAGCTCAAACGACGCCTCAACGCCGCGAAAATCGAAACGTGACTCAACTTCGCGGGTTGCGTTCTCAACGCCGTTGCGAACTTCCTGGATATCAACTTCGGAAACAATATCGAAAGATGGCATCTTTTCTTCTCCCTTCACTTTTGTTGCGTTGCATAATACCCGCTACGAGGCATAACTCAACAGAAGCTTAGCTGTATAATTAAGCTGTAACACCTGGCGCAGTTGCAGGTGAGGAGGAACAATGAAAATTACGGTGCTCGGATGCGGAGCGCTTGGTCAGCTGTGGCTGACCGCGCTGTGCAAGCACGGACATGAGGTTCAGGGCTGGCTGCGCGTGCCCCAGCCCTATTGCAGTGTAAACCTGATTGGTGAAGACGGAAGCATCTTTAACGAATCCCTCACCGCGAACGATCCTGACTTCCTGGCGCAAAGCGACCTTTTACTGGTGACGCTCAAAGCGTGGCAGGTCTCAGACGCGGTAAAAACGCTGGCCGCGCAGCTCCCCTCCACTTCCCCCATACTGCTGCTGCATAACGGCATGGGGACGCTTGATGAGCTGAAAAACGTCCCGCAGCCCCTGCTGATGGCGACGACCACGCACGCTGCACGTCGCGACGGCAACATCATCGTGCATGTCGCCAGCGGCGTGACGCACATCGGGCCCGCCAGAACTCAGGATGGAGATTACAGCTATCTTGCCGATGTGCTGCAGAAGGTGCTGCCGGACGTCGCCTGGCACAACAACATCCGCCCTCAGCTGTGGCGCAAGCTGGCGGTAAACTGCGTAATCAATCCGCTGACGGCGCTGTGGAACTGCCCGAACGGAGAGCTGAAAAATCATCCGCAGGACGTTGCCATGCTGTGTGCGGAAGTCGCGGCGGTCGTTGAGCGGGAAGGCCTGCATACCTCGGCCGACGATTTGCGCTGCTATGTCGAGCAGGTCATTGAGAGCACGGCAGAAAACATCTCCTCGATGCTGCAGGATGTTCGGGCATTACGCCACACGGAGATCGACTACATCACCGGCTATCTGTTAAAACGCGCCCGCGCGCACGGTATCGCCGTGCCGGAAAACGCCCGTCTGTATGACCTGGTTAAACGTAAGGAGAGTGAATATGAGCGCGTCAGCACTGATCTGCCTCGCCCCTGGTAGCGAAGAGATGGAAGCGGTCACCACCATTGATTTGATGGTGCGCGGCGGCATTAAGGTCACCACCGCCAGCGTCGCCAGCGACGGTAATCTGGCAATCACCTGCTCGCGCGGGGTGAAAATCCTTGCGGATGCCCCCCTTGTTCAGGTGGCTGACGGCGATTACGACATCATCGTTCTGCCCGGCGGCTTAAAAGGCGCGGAATGTTTTCGCGACAGTCCGCTGCTGGTCGAGACCGTGCGTCAGTTTCATTTATCCGGCCGCATCGTCGCGGCAATCTGTGCCGCCGCCGGAACGGTTCTGATTCCGCACGATATCTTCCCCATCGGCAACATGACCGGTTTCCCGGGGCTCAAGGATACGATCCCGGAAGAGCACTGGGTTGATAAACGCGTCGTCTGGGATCCGCGCGTCAACCTGCTGACCAGCCAGGGGCCAGGCACCGCGATTGATTTTGGCTTAAAGATTATTGACCTGCTGGTCGGGCGCGAGAAAGCGTACGAAGTAGCGTCATCGCTGGTGATGCCTGCGGGGATTTATAATTATTACGAATAGGTGTTCTCCCTCACCCTGTGGGAGAGGGGCGGAGGCAACAGGTCGCCCCCGCCCTGCAATAAACTACGGGCGATACACCTTCACATTCGCAAAGCCCTGCTCGCGCAGATACAGCGCCTGCAGACGGCTCATCACCCCACGCTCACACCACAGCAGATAGGTTTTGCTCTGGTCGAGGTCGCCAAATTTGGTGCTCAGCTTGTAGAACGGCAGAGAAACCACTTCGACGCCTTCAACCTGCAGCGGCTTGTCATCCTGCTCATCAATGGAGCGAATATCCAGAATTGCATCGTTAGCGCCGAAACCGCTCACGGTTTCAACTTCTACGACTTCCTGCTCGGTCTGCTGGGCAATCTCGCGGATGTCGATGTTGGAGGCTTCCTCCACCACTTTTTCCAGAATGCTGAAATCGAAGTTTTCTTCTTCCGCTTCGATCTTCGCCTTCACCGCCTTCACCGTTGGGCTTTTTGAGATCACGCCGCAGTATTCCGGCATGGTACGGGCAAAATCTTCGGTACCGATTTCGCGCGCCAGGTCGATGATGTGCTCTTTGTCGTGGGAGATCAGCGGACGCAGGATCAGCGTATCAGACACGTTGTCGATAAGACGCAGGTTGGTCAGCGTCTGGCTGGATACCTGGCCCAGCGCTTCACCGGTGACCAGCGCCTGCACGCCATAGCGCTCGGCCACTTTGGACGCCGCACGCACCATCATGCGCTTCAGCACCACGCCCATCTGGCCGTCGTCCACTTTTTCGAGGATTTCGCCGACCACAGGTTCGAAGTTGATCGCCACGAAACGCACGCGGTGGGAGCTGCCGAAGCGGTTCCACAGGTAATGCGCGACCTGACGAACGCCGATTTCGTGCGCCGCGCCGCCCAGGTTAAAGAAGCAGTAGTGCACGCGGCAGCCGCGACGCATCAGCATATAGCTGGAAACGCCGGAGTCGAAGCCGCCGGAGATCAGGGACAATACGTCTTCCTGGGTGCCAATCGGGAAGCCGCCGATACCTTCATAGCGCCCTTTCACCAGCAGCAGGCGATCGTTTTCGATCTCCAGGTTCACGGTCACGTCCGGGTTGGTCAGACGAACGCGCGCCGTTTCAACGTGCTGGTTCAAACCGCCGCCGACGTAACGTTCCACTTCAATAGAGCTGAACTCGTGCTTGCCGCGACGCTTCACGCGCACGCAGAAGGTTTTGCCTTCGATCTGATCGCGGTACTGGACCAGCGCTTTCTCGAAGATGTCGTGCATATCGCTGAACGGAACATCTTCCACTTCCAGGATATGGTGGATCCCCGGAATACGGGTCAGCGCGTCGCGAATATCCTGACGTTTATTTTCGTCTTTGGCGCGCACTTCAACGTGGTCCCAGTGGCGCACTACGGCGAGGGTTTCGTCGTAGTGCTTTAATACGTTACGAATGTTCCCGGTGAGAATTTTAATAAAGCGCAAACGCACAGATTGGCTTTTGATGGTGATTTCAGGGAACAATTTAATGATAAACTTCATGGCGGCAATGTTTCTTAGGCAAGCGTATTAAGGCTTGTAATGGAAAAGAGTACAGCAGCCCACACCCGTGGCTGCATCCAGGCGCGCAAGTATACCACCATCGCGCCGCTCCTGTGCACATTGCGCGTTATTTGATAATTGCCCTGAGTCCGTTACCATGTCGGGGCTGAGAATATAAGAGTCAATTCACTATGCCGAAGAAGAACGACGCACCGGCCAGTTTCGAAACTGCGCTGAGTGAACTGGAGCAAATCGTTACCCGTCTTGAGAGCGGCGATCTCCCGCTGGAAGAGGCGCTCAATGAATTCGAGCGTGGCGTGCAGCTGGCGCGCCAGGGGCAGGTCAAACTGCAGCAGGCCGAGCAGCGCGTGCAGATCCTGCTTTCCGACAGCGAAGACGCGAAAACCACGCCTTTCACACCGGACGCCGAGTAAATGGATTTTGCCAACGAGCTTCAGGCGCGTGTCGTACGCGCCAACGACGCCCTGCGCCGTTTTATTGCGCCACAGCCTTTTCAGAACACTCCACTGGTTGAAGCCATGCACTATGGCGCACTCTTGGGTGGAAAGCGCCTGCGCCCGTTCCTGGTGTACGCCACAGGCAATATGTTCGGCATCAGCGATAGCACGCTGGACGCCCCGGCAGCCGCCGTTGAGTGCATCCACGCCTACTCGCTGATCCACGACGATCTCCCGGCCATGGACGACGACGATTTGCGTCGGGGTCAACCCACCTGCCATATCAAGTTTGGCGAGGCGAATGCCATTCTGGCGGGTGATGCCCTGCAAACGCTGGCATTCTCGATTTTGAGCGATGCGCCGATGGCGGAAGTGGCCGACCGCGACCGCCTGGCGATGATCTCCGAGCTGGCAATGGCCAGCGGCGTGGCCGGCATGTGCGGCGGACAGGCACTGGATCTGGAAGCGGAAGGACGTCAGGTTAATCTGGAACAGCTGGAGCGTATTCACCGCCATAAAACCGGGGCGTTGATTCGTTCCGCCGTTCGCCTGGGCGCGCTGAGCGCGGGTGAACAAGGGCGCAAAGCCCTGCCGATTCTGGACAGATACGCAGAAAGTATCGGTCTGGCATTCCAGGTTCAGGATGACATTCTGGATGTGGTGGGCGATACTGCAACATTGGGTAAACGTCAGGGTGCGGACCAGCAGCTTGGCAAAAGTACCTACCCCGCCCTGCTGGGCCTTGAGCAAGCCCAACGTAAAGCCCGGGATCTGATTGACGACGCCCGCCAGTCGCTAAATGAACTGGCCGCGCAATCGCTGGATACCTCGGCACTGGAAGCGCTAGCGGACTATATAATCCAGCGTGATAAATAAACTATATATCTCGATGAGCCTTTGATGAGTTTTGATATTGCCAAATACCCGACACTGGCGTTAGTTGACTCCACCCAGGAGCTACGCCTGTTGCCGAAAGAGAGCCTGCCGAAGCTGTGCGACGAGCTGCGTCGCTACCTGCTCGACAGCGTAAGCCGCTCCAGCGGCCATTTCGCCTCCGGGCTTGGCACGGTTGAGCTGACCGTGGCGCTGCACTACGTCTATAACACGCCTTTCGATCAGCTCATCTGGGACGTGGGCCACCAGGCTTATCCGCACAAAATTCTGACCGGACGTCGCGATAAAATTGGCACCATTCGTCAGAAAGGCGGCCTGCACCCGTTCCCGTGGCGCGGTGAGAGCGAGTACGACGTGCTGAGCGTCGGCCACTCTTCCACCTCCATTTCTGCGGGCATCGGGATTGCCGTTGCCGCCGAGAAAGAGAACAAGCAGCGCCGCACCGTCTGCGTGATTGGCGACGGCGCCATCACCGCAGGGATGGCCTTCGAAGCCATGAACCACGCGGGCGACATCAAGCCGGACATGCTGGTTATCCTTAACGATAACGAAATGTCGATTTCCGAGAACGTCGGCGCGCTGAACAACCATCTGGCCCAGCTGCTCTCCGGCAAGCTTTACTCCTCGCTGCGCGAAGGCGGCAAGAAAGTCTTCTCCGGCGTACCGCCGATTAAAGAGCTGCTCAAGCGTACCGAAGAACACATCAAAGGCATGGTCGTGCCGGGCACCCTGTTTGAAGAGCTGGGCTTTAACTATATTGGCCCGGTTGACGGTCACGACGTGCTGGGCCTGGTGACCACGCTCAAGAACATGCGCGACCTGAAAGGCCCGCAGTTCCTGCACATCATGACCAAAAAAGGTCGCGGTTACGAACCGGCGGAAAAAGATCCGATCACCTTCCACGCGGTACCGAAATTTGACCCGTCGAGCGGCTGTCTGCCAAAAAGCAGCGACGGCATGCCGAGCTATTCAAAAATCTTCGGCGACTGGCTATGCGAAACCGCAGCCAAAGACAACAAGCTGATGGCTGTGACGCCTGCCATGCGTGAAGGCTCCGGCATGGTGGAGTTCTCCAGAAAATACCCTGACCAGTATTTCGACGTCGCCATTGCCGAGCAGCATGCGGTGACGTTTGCAGCGGGCCTCGCCATTGGCGGCTACAAACCGGTTGTCGCTATCTATTCCACCTTCCTGCAGCGCGCCTACGATCAGGTGATCCATGACGTAGCCATTCAAAAGCTGCCGGTACTGTTTGCTATCGATCGTGCGGGCATCGTCGGTGCCGACGGCCAGACGCACCAGGGCGCGTTTGATCTGTCGTTCCTGCGCTGTATTCCGGATATGGTTGTCATGACGCCAAGCGACGAGAACGAATGTCGTCAGATGCTGTTTACCGGTTACCACTATCAGGATGGCCCAAGCGCCGTTCGCTACCCGCGCGGCAATGCGGTGGGCGTTGAGCTTCAGCCGCTGGAAAAACTGCCGATCGGTAAAGGTCTGGTGAAGCGTCGCGGTGAAAAAGTGGCGATCCTGAACTTCGGCACGCTGATGCCAGAGGCGGCTAAAGCGGCTGAAGCGTTGAATGCCACCCTGGTGGACATGCGCTTTGTGAAGCCGCTCGACGACTCTCTGATCCTGAGTATGGCTGAGACGCATGACGTGCTGGTCACGCTGGAAGAAAACGCCATCATGGGCGGCGCGGGCAGCGGCGTGAACGAGGTACTGATGGCGAACCGTAAAGCCGTGCCGGTGCTGAACCTCGGCCTGCCGGATCACTTCATTCCGCAAGGTACTCAGGACGAAGCCCGTGCGGCGATAGGCCTGGACGCCGCCGGTATCGAAGCCAAAATCCGAACCTGGCTGGACTGACCCCTCCCCCTTTTCCGCTCCTGCTATGCTTAAACCTGGTGTTCAAATAGCAGGAGCGGAACCGTGCAATACACAACATTAGGAAAAACGGACCTTAAGGTTTCCCGACTTTGTCTGGGATGCATGACCTTTGGCGAGCCCGATCGGGGAAACCACGCCTGGACGCTGCCGGAAGAGAGCAGCCGCCCGATAATCAAACGCGCCATCGAGGGCGGCATTAACTTCTTTGATACCGCCAACAGCTACTCCGACGGCAGCAGCGAGGAGATTGTCGGCCGCGCCCTGCGCGATTTTGCCCGTCGGGATGATATCGTCGTCGCCACCAAGGTCTACTACCCGGTGGGCGATCTGGCTGAGGGCCTTTCTCGCGCCCAGATCCTGCGCTCCATTGATGACAGCCTCAGACGCCTGAACATGGATTACGTCGATCTGCTGCAAATTCACCGCTGGGATTACAACACGCCAGTCGAGGAGACGCTTGAGGCGCTCAACGACGTGGTCAAAGCCGGGAAAGCTCGCTACATCGGCGCGTCGTCTATGCACGCGTCGCAGTTTGCCCAGGCGCTGGATCTCCAGGCGCAGCACGGATGGGCGCGCTTTGTCACCATGCAGGATCACTACAACCTAATCTACCGGGAAGAAGAACGCGAGATGCTGCCGCTGTGCGATCGGGAAGGCGTGGCGGTGATCCCGTGGAGTCCGCTGGCGCGCGGCCGCCTGACCCGTCCATGGGGGGAAACCACGGCTCGCCTGGTATCGGATGAAGTGGGAAAAAATCTTTATTCCGGTACAGAAGCCAGCGATGCGCTGATTGCCGAACGTTTAGCCGGAATTGCCGACGATACCGGTGCCACTCGCGCCCAGGTAGCGCTGGCTTGGCTGCTGGGCAAGCGCGGGGTCGCGGCACCGATTATTGGAACGTCGCGGGAAGAACAGCTGGATGAGCTGCTGAATGCGGTGGATATCACGCTGTCGCCAGAGCAGATTGCCGAGCTGGAGACGCCGTATCAGCCGCATCCGGTGGTGGGGTTTAAGTAAGCCCTGCCACAGAGAAAGGGAACAAAACACATAGGCCGGGTAAGGCGAAGCCGCCACCCGGCAAAAGCTTACGCGAAGTGATCGTACCCTTTCCAGTCCAGCGTAACGGGCGCGCCGTCTTTCACAAACTTCAGCCCTTCGCTCTCCGGCATGATCTGACCGATGCAGGTAAACTTCGCGCCGAGATGCGCTAACGCCACGTCCAGCGTTCCACGGTTGAGCTCAGGCACCGTGAAGCACAGTTCGTAGTCTTCACCACCGGAGAGCGCCCAGCGCAGGGCCTGCTCAGGCTCCACATGGCGAAGCAGCTGCTCAGACAGAGGGAAGAGATCCAGGTCAACGCGCGCGCCGACGCCGCTGGCCTTCAGGATATGGCCGAGATCGGAGATCAGCCCGTCAGAGAGATCGATAGCCGAGCTTGCCCGTTCGCGCAGCGCCTGGCCGTGCAAAATACGCGGCGTTGGCCGCAGGTGGCGCTTCACCAGATACGCCGCATCGTCAGCGTCTCCAACCGTTAAACGGTTCTGCAGGATCGCCAGCCCGGCCGCGCTGTCGCCCGGCGTACCGGTCACGTAGATCCAGTCGCCGGGTTTTGCACCCGAGCGCTTCAGCGCGCGGCCGAGCGGCACGTAGCCGTGGATCGCCAGCGTCATCGACAGCGGACCGGCAGTCGTGTCGCCGCCAATCAGCTGCATATCGTAATAGCTAAGCTGCTCAAAAAGCGCATCGCTAAAGGCTTCCAGCCAGGCTTCATCTACCTCTGGCAGCGTCAGAGCCAGCGTTAGCCACGCGGGATCGGCCCCCATCGCCGCCAGATCGCTGACGTTAACCGCAAGAGCTTTATAAGCCAGATCGGCAGGATCGATATCCGGTAAGAAATGACGGCCGCACACCAGAGTGTCGGTGCTGATTGCCAGCGTCTGTTTTTCGGGAATATTGAGAAGTGCACAGTCATCGCCGATGCCGGTTTCAACATCAAGACGAGAGGTTCTGACACGGTCGAAATAACGGGCAATCAGGGAAAATTCGCCGCATGCCATACGTTATGCCTCAGCAAATAAAAGAAAAAACCGGAGCCGCACTGCCCGTCAGGCAATGCAGGACTCCGGTTTGCGGATCACTTTTTGTGGGGACGGATCGCAGGTGCTGCTTTATCAAGTACGCCGTTTACAAACTTGTGGCTGTCTTCCGCACCGAAGGTTTTCGCCAGTTCGATCGCTTCGTTAATGGCCACTTTGTACGGCACATCATCACGTTTAGACAGCTCAAACAGCGCGATACGCAACACTGCTTTTTCTACCTGACCCAGCTCTTCGAGCAGACGGGACAGGTATGGCTTCATCAGGCCATCGAGATACGCGCTATTAGTCGCCACTCCCGACAGCAGTTCACGGAAGTACAGAACGTCGACGTCTTTCACGTCCTGTTCTGACAGGAACTGGTATTCAACATCAGCGATGTCGTTCTGGGACAACTGCCAGGAGTAAAGTGCCTGGACGGCACATTCACGGGCGCGGCGACGAGCAGCAGGTTTCACGGAATTCCCCTTACAAAAAAATCAGGCCTTGATGGCTTTCAATACATTGATCATTTCAAGCGCGGTCAGTGCAGCTTCTGCACCTTTGTTACCGGCTTTGGTGCCAGCACGTTCGATGGCTTGTTCAATACTTTCGGTAGTCAGCACGCCGAACGCGACAGGAATTTCAGCATCCTGCGCAACGTGTGCCAGACCGTTGCTTGCACCGCCCGCAACGTATTCGAAGTGCGCAGTGCCGCCACGGATAACGGTACCCAGCGCAATCACCGCGTCATATTTACCGCTTTTCGCCAGCGCGCCCGCCGCCAGTGGCAGTTCGTAAGCGCCTGGGACCCAAACAACGGTAATGTTGTCATCTTTAACCTGGCCGATGCGTTTCAGGGCGTCAATGGCACCTTCCAGCAGGCTGTCGTTGATGAAGTTGTTGAAACGCGCAATGGTGATGGCGACGCGAGCGTCCGGGGTAGCTACAGCAGCTTCAATAATGTTCATACTCTTCCTTTACGGGTTCATTTGGCCCCGCAGGGGGGCGGATTTTATCATAATACTTTACGTACTGCTTCCCTATTTCGGGAGCAATTACGCTGTCGTTAAGTGGAGGCAGACATCCGGACCCACCGGACGAATCTCGCTAAATTTGAGTTGTGGTACATCGGCCAGCTTTTCAAGGCCAGGCAGCACAAACAGGCCGCGCGCGTCGTGGCCTAACAGTTTAGGCGCAACGTAAACAAGCAGTTCATCCACCAGCCCGGCCTGTAAGAGCGCACCGGCGAGCGTTGGCCCCGCTTCAACCCAGATACTGTTCACCTGTTGCTTGCCGAGCAGCATCATCAGCACGACGAGATCCAGATGGCCATTATGCTCCGGCACCGTGATGCTGCGGACGCCTTCCGGCCATGCGCGCGTATCGTCTTTCGTGCGGGCAATCCAGGTTTCCCCCGGCTGCTGGACGATGCGGTGCTCTGGCGTCACGCGGTTCTGGCTATCGATGACAATTCGCAGCGGCTGACGCAGGTTCTCCTGCGGATAAAGGGCCCGGGTATCGGCATTCAGCTCGTCCCAGCGCACGGTCATGGCCGGATCGTCAGCCAGAACGGTTTCACTGCTGGTGAGAATAGCATGACTTTGCGCGCGCAGACGTTGCACATCGCGCCTTGCCTGCGGCGACGTGATCCACTGGCTCTCGCCGTTTGCCATCGCCGTACGACCGTCCAGCGAGGCGCCCAGCTTAAGCTGGATATACGGGAACCCGGTACGCATGCGCTTCAGGAAACCTTTGTTGAGCGCTTCCGCGTCCTGCATCATCAGGCCGTGGCTGACGTCAATGCCTTCCTGCTGCAGACGATACAGACCACGCCCCGCCACCTGCGGATTCGGATCCTGCATCGATGCGACCACGCGAGAAACCCCTGCCGCGATCAGCGCTTCGCAGCACGGCGGCGTCCGCCCGTGATGGCTGCAGGGCTCCAGCGTGACGTAGGCGGTGGCACCGCGCGCCTTCTCGCCGGCCATGCGCAGGGCATGAACCTCGGCATGCGGCTCGCCGGCGCGATAGTGAAACCCCTCCCCCACGATCTCGCCATCTTTAACGATAACGCACCCGACGTTCGGGTTGGGATGGGTGGTAAAACGACCGCGCTGCGCCAGCTTCATGGCTCGCGCCATGTACATCTCATCGTGCATGAGCTTAATCCTGTAAGCGGGCGATCTCTTCGCCAAACTCTTTGATGTCTTCGAAGCTGCGGTAGACCGAGGCGAAGCGGATATAGGCGACCTTATCGAGCTTTTTCAGCTGCTCCATCACAAGGTTGCCGATCATTTTGCTCGGCACTTCGCGCTCACCCAAACCACGAAGGTAAGATTTTATGTGGTTTAACGCCATCTCAACGTCATCCGCGCTGACAGGGCGTTTTTCCAGGGCCTTCAGCATCCCGCTGCGCAGTTTCTCTTCGTTAAACGGCTCACGCACGTCGTTGCTTTTTACCACGCGCGGCATTACCAGCTCTGCAACCTCAAAGGTCGTGAAACGCTCGTTACACACCAGACACTGCCGACGACGGCGTACGGATGACCCTTCGCCCACAAGACGAGAGTCGATGACTTTGGTATCCACAGCGGAGCAGAATGGGCAATGCATACGGTATCCCTGTTATGTGGTTAACTAATTTTCATTTTACCCTGATCTGGCCTGACAACAAAGGAAGAGCTTTTTGAGACAAAGGATCTATGTCTGACACGTTGAGGCTGGCTACCATTAAGGCGATCCGTTATTCCAAGGAAATAAACGCAATGACAAGACGTTACCTGAAGATTTTGCTGGTGGGGAGCCTCTTCACCCTTAGCGCCTGTGCACAGCAAACCGAAGTTCGCCAGATGAAACAAAGCGTCAACACGCTCAATACGGCGATGGACAAACTGAATAAAGAAACGGTGAAGATCACCCAACAAAACGCGCTGAACGCAAAATCCAGCAGCGGGGTGTATCTGCTGCCTGGTGCCAATACGCCTGCGCGGCTCAACAGCCAGATTGGCACGCTTAAAATGTCACTGGTGAACGTTGCGGCGAATGCAGATGGTACTCGCGCAACATTACGCATCCAGGGAGAATCCAACGATCCACTTCCGGCCTTCAGTGGCACCGTCGAGTGGGGCCAGATCCAGGGCACAACCGAGAGCTATCAGGAAGTGAATGTGAAGAACCAGTTGTTCACTGCTCCCGCGAGTATACTGGCGCCCAGCGATGTTGATATCCCGCTTCAGCTGAGTGGACTCACGCCAGATCAGTTAGGTTTTATCCGCATCCACGATATCCAGCCCGCCGCGCAGTAACCCCTCCTTCAGCGGAGTGCAATGTCACTCCGCTAACATTTACATTTCGTATGGATTGGCAACATAAATGATTGCCGCTACAATCCCGGCCGTTTAAAGTACGCAAACGTGAACGCAATCGATTACGCGTGTGAGAGATATGTGAAACAACACATATTTTTGTGAGCAGGGATTCCTATAATAGGCACCGCAGAAACACGAAATATTTAGAAACGCAATTCGCGCATTTTTCACTCCCGGAAGGGAATTTCAATCAGTGGCATGATTATGAAAAAAACATTACTTGCAGCCGGCGCTGTGCTGGCACTTTCCTCCTCTTTCACTGTTAACGCAGCGGAAAACGATAAACCACAATATCTCTCCGACTGGTGGCACCAGAGCGTTAACGTCGTGGGCAGCTACCACACCCGTTTCGGACCACAGATCCGCAACGATACCTACCTGGAGTACGAAGCGTTCGCCAAGAAAGACTGGTTTGATTTCTACGGCTATATGGATGCACCGGTATTCTTCGGCGGTAACACCGACGCGAAAGGTATCTGGAACCACGGTTCCCCACTGTTCATGGAAATTGAACCACGCTTCTCTATTGATAAACTGACCGGTACCAGCCTGGCGTTTGGTCCGTTCAAAGAGTGGTACTTCGCGAACAACTACATCTACGACATGGGCCGCAATAAGTCTGGTCGCCAGAGCACCTGGTACATGGGTCTGGGTACGGACATCGATACCGGCCTGCCAATGAGCCTGTCTCTGAACGTGTATGCTAAGTACCAGTGGCAGAACTACGGCGCCGCGAACGAAAACGAGTGGGATGGCTACCGTTTCAAAGTGAAATACTTTGTGCCAATTACCCAGCTGTGGGGCGGTAACCTGAGCTATATCGGCTTCACCAACTTTGACTGGGGTTCAGATCTGGGCGACAACGACTTCCGCGACCTGAACGGTAAGAAAGCGCGCACCAACGACTCCATCGCTTCCAGCCACATCCTGGCTCTGAACTACGATCACTGGCACTACTCTGTTGTTGCGCGTTACTGGCACAACGGTGGTCAGTGGAACGACGACGCGAGCCTGAACTTCGGCAACGGCGACTTCAGCGTTCGCTCTACCGGCTGGGGTGGTTACCTGGTTGTGGGTTATAACTTCTAATCAGCGCTGGACTGGGCGGGCTGATGCCCTCACCCTGACCCTCTCCCACAGGGAGAGGGAACAAATACTAAGAACGGCAATATACGTTGCCGTTTTGCTTTTACCTCGCCGCCAGGCTTTTTACTGCTTAACCTTCCGCAAAAAATCGGCCAGAGACCTGTCCGCACTCTCGCTAAACCGCCTCTCCGTCTGCACAATATTGAGACATCGGTCGAGCCGGAAACAGCGATAGTCACCGCGCCGCTCACACCACGCCGCCAGCAGCCAGCGCTCACCCCAGAAGAACAATCCTAACGGCTGAACCTCACGCTGTGAGAGTTGCCCAACTTCGTCGCGGTAATGCAGCGCCAGCACGCGCTGAGCGGAAATTGCCTGATGAATCATGTCAAAATCGCTACGGGAGTGGCTTTGCATGCAAAAATCCGGGGCGTAGATCCGCGTCTGCTCCGCCTTTCGACGACTCTCCTCGGGCAGGATAGCCAGCACCTTCTCCTGAGCCGACTCCAGCTCGCGCGACAGCGATTCCCCTCCCCAGGTTTTGAGCAGGCGAATCGCGACGATCAGCGCCTCTGACTCCTTATTTGTCAGCATCAGCGGCGGCAGGTCAAATCCCGACATCAGCCGATATCCGCTCCCCGCCTCACCTTCCACCGGCACGCCGGAAAGCGACAGGTCGCGGATATCGCGGTAGACCGTGCGCTCGGACACGCCAAGCCGGTCCGCCAGATGCGCTGCCGTTGTCAGACGCCTGCCCCGCAGGATCTGCACAATCTGAAACAAACGGTCAGCGCGTCGGGTCATATCTTATTCCGCTCTCAGGCAGGTTGATGGAGGCCGACGCGGTTACCCTCGCTGTCGGTAAACAATGCGATAGTGCCAATGCCATGCGGCAGTTCCAGCGGGCCAAACACGCACTCGCCGCCCGCGGAGGCGATGCGATCGAGCGTGGCCGCCAGATTGTCAGTATGCAGGTAAATAATAGCGCCCTGCAAAGACGGTGTAACGCCGTCAAATTTTGCCAGCGCCCCTCCTGTACCCGGATCCTCATGCGGGAAAACGGCCAGCTCCGCGCAGTCCATTTTCTCGCGACGCAGCGCGAGCTGCATCACCGGCTCATAAAATTTGATGGCGCGATCCATATCCGCGACCGGAATTTCAAACCAGTTAATGACGCTTTTCATACATCCTCCTGACTGTTGTTTGGGTTCAGAAGGAGTCTACGACAGGGCTCCTGACAGCATACTGTCAGGAGTGTTTGTCAGGAGCAGATAAAAAAAATCCCGGTCAACCGACCGGGATTTCGATAACGCGCTAAACGTCGCCTTACGGCAGAATGGACGGCTGATCCGCCCCTTCTTTCTCGACTTTCTGCTGGAGCAGGTGCTCGCGCTTCATGCCGAGTTTCAGTGCCAGAGCGGACGCGACGTAGATAGACGACGCCGTACCGATGGTGACACCGATCAGCATGGTCAGCGAGAAGCCTTCCAGTACCGGACCACCGAAGAGGAACAGCATCAGGATCACCATCAGGGTGGTACCGGATGTGATCAGGGTACGGTGCAGCGTCTGGGTCAACGACACGTTAAAGATTTCGTACGGCGTACCGCGACGGATCTTACGGAAGTTTTCACGGATACGGTCAGATACCACGATACTGTCGTTCAGTGAGTAACCGATAACGGACATCAGGGATGCCACAATCGTCAGGTCAATCTCAATGTGGAACAGCGACAGTATGCCCATGGTGATCACCACGTCGTGCGCCAGAGCGATAACCACACCGGCCGCCAGTCGCCACTCAAAGCGGAAACCGACGTACACCAGGATGGAAATCAGCGCCACCAGCAGCGCCATCGCGCCGGTCTGCGCCAGGTCAGCACCCACGCTTGGGCCGACGAACTCAATACGCTTGACCGCCGCGTTCTGGCTGGTTGTTTCGTTAATCACGCTAACAACCTTGCTGCCCAGCTCCTGGCTGCCGTTGGCATCGTGCACCGGTGGCATACGCACCATGATGTCGCGGCTGCTGCCGAAGTTCTGCAGCAGCGGCTCTTCAAAGCCCGCTTTCTGCAGAGACAGACGCATCTGGTCCATATCGACCGGTTTTTCCAGGGAGATCTCGATGACCGTACCGCCGGTGAAATCCAGACCCCAGTTAAAGCCTTTCACGCTCATAATGCCGATGGACAGAATCAGCAGGAAACCTGAAATGCCGAAGGCCCAGTAGTCCCAGCGCATAAAGTCCCAGACTTTACGACCGTGGTTCAATTGTTCAACAGTATATTCCTGTGCCACAACGCACTCCTCAGATAGACAGCTTTTTGACGCGCTTGCCGCCGTACAGCAGGTTCACGATGGCACGGGTGCCGACAATAGCGGTAAACATTGACGTTGCGACACCGATACCGGTTGTGATCGCAAAGCCTTTGATCGCGCCAGTACCCACTGCATACAGGATAAGAACCTTAATCAGTGTTGTTACGTTCGCATCGAAGATGGAGCTGAACGCGCCTTTATAGCCTTCATCAATCGCCTGCTGAATAGAGCGGCCGTTGCTCAACTCTTCTTTGATACGTTCGTTAATCAGTACGTTGGCGTCGACCGCCACCGCAAGAGTAAGAACGATACCCGCAATCCCAGGCATGGTCAGCGTCGCCCCCGGCAGCAGTGACATAATGCCGATGATCAGCACCAGGTTGGCAATCAGCGCGGAGGTCGCAATCAGACCAAACTTCTTATAGAAGAAGATCATGAAGAGGATAGAGACCACCAGACCGGCCAGACACGCTTCCAGACCCTGCTGAATGTTTTGCATACCCAGAGTTGGACCAATGGTACGTTCTTCAACAATCTGAATTGGCGCAATCAGCGCACCGGCACGCAGCAGCAGGGAGAGCTGACGCGCTTCGTTCGGGTTGTTGATACCGGTGATACGGAAGCTGTTACCCAGACGAGACTGGATATTGGCGATGTTAATCACCTCTTCCTCTTTCACCAGCACCGCACGACCGTTTGCATCTTTCTTACCGCTGTCTTTGTACTCCACAAACAGGGTCGCCATCGGTTTGCCGATGTTGTCCTTGGTGAAGTTAGACATGATGTTACCACCCGCGCTATCCAGCGAGATGTTAACCTGCGGCTGGTTGTATTCGTCCTGGCTCGAGGTGGAGTCGGTGATATGGTCACCGGTCAGAATCACGCGTTTGTACAGCACAACAGGCTGACCTTCGCGAGTCTGTTTCACTTCGGAATCACCCGGAATACGGCCTGCTGCGGCAGCGGACTGATCGACATTGGAATTGACCAGACGGAATTCCAGCGTGGCGGTCGCCCCCAGAATCTCTTTCGCACGCGCGGTATCCTGGATACCCGGCAGTTCAACCACGATACGGTCAGCACCCTGGCGCTGCACCAGCGGCTCAGCCACACCCAGCTGGTTTACACGGTTACGCAGAATGTTGATGTTCTGCTGAACGGCATATTCACGCGCTTCTTTCAGACGCGCATCGGTCATCACCGCGCGCAGCTGGTTGCTGCCCTGCGAGGAGATCACCAGGTCACGGTGACGTTGGGTCAGGTAATCTACAGCCTGATCGCGCGCCGCGCTGTCGCGGAACGTGATGCTCATGCCGTAGTTATCTTCTTTACGCACGGTGGTGTAAGCGATGCCTTTATCACGCAGATCGCTGCGCAGGCTGTCAATATTCTGTTCCTGCAGCTTGCCGAGCGCGGTATCCATATCCACTTCCATCAGGAAGTGAACGCCGCCACGCAGGTCAAGACCGAGTTTCATTGGCTCTGCATTCATCGCAGCCAGCCAACGCGGGGTTGCAGGGGCAAGGTTAAGCGCCACGACGTATTTATCACCCAGCACGCCCATCAGCGCTTCACGTGCGCGGAGCTGCGTGTCGGTGGTGTCGAAGCGAGCAAGAATTGCACCCTCTTCCAGAGCCACAGACTTAGCGGTAATTTTTTCTTCTTGTAACGTTTTCTGGACCTGGATCAGCGTTTGCTCACTGGCGGCGACACCGCGCGCGCCAGTGATTTGAACAGCCGGATCCTCACCATACAGGTTGGGAAGCGCGTACAGCAGGCCGACGAGAATCACGACGACCAGCATGATGTACTTCCACAAAGGATAACGGTTTAACACGGCAGTTCCCTTTGGGAAAAGTTGGGATTACAGCGCCTTCATGGTGCCTTTCGGCAGAACGGCAGCTACGAAGTCACGTTTGATGACCACTTCAGTGGTGTCGTTCAGGGCGATAGCAATGTAGCCATTTTCAGCCACTTTGGTTACGCGACCCACCAGACCACCGTTAGTCAGTACTTCATCGCCTTTCGCAATGGAGTTCATCAGGTTTTTATGCTCTTTGGTGCGCTTCTGCTGTGGACGCAGGATCATGAAGTAGAAGATCAGACCGAACACAACCAGCATCAGAATCAGAGACATCGGGCTGCCCTGCGCTGGAGCACCTGTTGCCGCTACCGCATCAGAAATAAAAAAGCTCATTCAAATTCCCTCATTATTAAAATTAATCAACGTTCAACGGTGGAACATCCCGCCCCTGACGTTGGTAGAAATCGGTCACGAAGCTCTCTAATTTACCCTCTTCGATAGCCTTACGTAAACCAGCCATTAAGCGCTGATAATAACGAAGATTGTGAATGGTATTGAGACGCGCGCCCAAAATCTCGTTGCAACGATCGAGATGATGCAGATACGCGCGAGAATAATTGCGACAGGTATAGCAATCGCACTCGGAATCGAGCGGGCTGGTGTCACTCTTATGCTTCGCGTTACGGATTTTCACCACGCCATCGGTAACGAACAAATGGCCGTTACGCGCGTTGCGGGTTGGCATGACGCAGTCGAACATATCAATGCCGCGGCGTACGCCTTCAACCAGATCTTCTGGTTTACCCACGCCCATCAGGTATCGTGGTTTATCCGCCGGGATTTGCGGGCAGACATGCTCCAGAATGCGGTGCATGTCTTCCTTCGGCTCACCCACAGCCAAACCGCCGACAGCGTAGCCATCAAAACCTATCTCTACCAGACCTTTAACAGAGATATCGCGTAAATCTTCGTAAACGCTGCCCTGGATAATGCCGAACAGCGCATTTTTGTTCTGCAGGGAGTCAAAACGATCACGGCTACGCTTCGCCCAGCGCAGAGACATCTCCATGGAGCGTTTTGCGTAGTCCCAGTCAGCAGGATACGGCGTACATTCGTCGAAGATCATCACGATGTCAGAGCCGAGATCGTACTGAATCTCCATCGATTTTTCGGGATCGAGGAAAATCGGATCGCCGTTGATCGGGTTACGGAAGTGTACGCCCTGCTCGGTGATCTTGCGGATATCGCCCAGGCTGAAGACCTGGAAGCCGCCGGAGTCGGTCAGGATTGGTCCTTTCCACTGCATGAAATCGTGCAGGTCGCCGTGGAGCTTCATGATCTCCTGACCCGGACGCAGCCACAGGTGGAAGGTGTTGCCGAGGATAATCTGTGCGCCAGTGGCTTCTACTTCTTCCGGCGTCATCCCTTTTACGGTGCCGTACGTGCCCACAGGCATAAACGCGGGGGTTTCCACCACGCCGCGATCAAACACCAGGCGACCGCGACGCGCGCGGCCATCGGTGGTATCGAGTTCAAATTTCATTTTTTCTCCGACGTCAGAAAAACAGTCCAACGTTGTAAAACGGTGCCGCGGACTTATTCCCCGACACGCTCATTCAAAGCCAGCGGATTGTACGTGATAAACATCGCGTCCCCGTAGCTAAAAAAGCGATATTTTTGTTCTACCGCAGACTTGTAGGCCGCCATCGTATGCTGATAACCGGCAAATGCCGACACCAGCATAATCAGCGTTGATTCAGGCAGATGGAAGTTGGTCACCAGCGCGTCAATCACTTTGTACTGATAGCCCGGGTAGATAAAGATCTGCGTATCGCCAAAGAACGGCTCGATAAGATCGCTTTTTGCGGCCTGCGCGGCGCTCTCGAGTGAGCGCACGGACGTTGTACCGACCGCCACGACGCGGCTGCCGCGCGCTTTCGCCGCCAGGACCGCGTCCACCACATCCTGAGGCACTTCGGCATACTCAGAGTGCATGATGTGATCTTCAATGCTGTCCACGCGCACCGGCTGGAAGGTTCCCGCGCCGACATGCAGCGTCACGAACGCCATCTCCACGCCCTTCGCGCGCAGTTTCTCCAGCAGCGGCTCATCAAAATGCAGGCCCGCGGTCGGCGCAGCGACGGCGCCAGGCTTCTGGCTGTAGACGGTCTGGTACAGCTCGCGGTCGGCCTCTTCGTCCGGACGCTCAATATAAGGCGGCAGCGGCATGTGGCCGATGGCGTTCAGGATATCGAGCACCGTGCGTTCGTCATCGAACGCCACCTCAAACAGCGCATCGTGGCGCGCGGTCATGGTCGCTTTGATGCTCTCGTCATCACCCAGCAGCAGTTCAGCGCCCGGCTTCGGCGCCTTAGACGCGCGAATATGTGCCAGAATACGTTTATCATCGAGCATACGTTCGACCAGCACTTCAATCTTGCCGCCGCTGGCTTTACGGCCAAACAGGCGCGCCGGGATCACGCGGGTATTGTTAAAGACCAGCAGATCGCCAGGGTTGAGCTTGTCGAGCAAATCGGTGAAAGTACCGTGCGTCAGCTCGCCCGTTGGCCCATCCAGTGACAGTAAGCGACAGCTGCTGCGCTCAGGCATGGGATAGTGAGCAATCAGGGATTCAGGTAGTTCAAAGGAGAAATCGGCGACGCGCATGACGTATACTCGTGACTTAAAAACAGGCGGCATAGTCTAGTGCTCACACCCTTTTGCTGCAACAACTAGCCGCCCCCGGACAAATAAAACGCATGAATTTTCTCGCTCACCTGCATCTCGCTCACCTCGCTGACAGCTCCCTGTCCGGCAATTTGCTGGCCGATTTCGTACGCGGCAACCCCGCTGAGGACTATTCCCCTGAGGTTGTCGACGGGATTTTTATGCACCGCCGCATCGACGTGCTGACGGATAAGCTGCCGGAAGTGACGGAAGCTAAAGCGTGGTTTCGCCCTGAAACGCGCCGCGTTGCGCCGATCACGCTCGACGTGATGTGGGACCACTTTCTGTCGCGCCACTGGGAACAGCTGTCGCCGGAGATGCCCTTGCCGGCGTTTGTGCGCTATGCCCACCAGCAGGTGTCGATCATTCTGCCCGACTCGCCGCCGCGCTTTGTGAATCTGAATAACTATTTATGGTCGGAACGCTGGCTGGAGCGCTATCGGGAGATGGACTTCATTCAGAACGTGCTGAACGGGATGGCGAGCCGCCGACCGCGACTGGATGCGCTGCGGGATTCCTGGTATGACCTGGATGAACATTACGATGCGCTGGAAGCGCGTTTCTGGCAGTTTTACCCGCGCATGATGGCGCAGGCGAAAAACAAACAGCTCTGACAGAATTCACATTGATAGGTAAAAGCTGGCGGAACGATTGTCACCACCTCTTTGTCTTATCCATGAACACTCTCTATACTGGCTCGCGTTGCGTTCCAAATAACCTTAGTATCTACAGGAGAATCATATGGTTCTGGTAACTCGTCCGGCTCCGGATTTTACAGCTGCAGCAGTTCTGGGCAACGGTGAAATCGTTGAAAACTTCAACTTCAAACAGCACACCAACGGTAAAGCGACCGTTCTGTTCTTCTGGCCAATGGACTTCACTTTCGTTTGCCCGTCTGAGCTGATCGCATTCGACAAACGTTATGAAGAATTCCAGAAGCGTGGCGTGGAAGTTGTTGGCGTCTCCTTCGACTCTGAATTTGTACACAACGCATGGCGTAACACCCCTGTCGACAAAGGCGGCATCGGTGCGGTGAAATACGCAATGGTTGCGGACATCAAACGCGAAATCCAGCAGGCTTACGGTATCGAACATCCGGACGCTGGCGTTGCGCTGCGCGGTTCCTTCCTGATCGACGCTAACGGCATCGTTCGTCACCAGGTTGTGAACGATCTGCCGCTGGGTCGTAACATCGACGAAATGCTGCGCATGGTTGACGCGCTGCAGTTCCACGAAGAACACGGCGAAGTGTGCCCGGCTCAGTGGGAAAAAGGTAAAGAAGGCATGAACGCGTCTCCAGACGGCGTGGCTAAATACCTGTCTGAGAACGTATCCAGCCTGTAATCGGCACGGTTTACGAAAAAGGCCCGCTTATGCGGGCCTTTTTTTATGCCTTACGCTGCGTCTCTCGCCAGATGCGCCAGGCCATGCCCGCCAGCAGAATCACCCCCGCAATCAGCACGCCCCATACCAGAAGCGTGTTCATCCTGCTCTCCCGCTCGGCCGCAGAGGTAGCGGTCAGACGCTCCTGGCCGCCTAACGCGACATCATCCAGAATGTCGGCCTGCGGCAGGTTCGCCATGTCATAGGTCTTGCGCAGGTCGGCCGGGATCAGCATGCCGGGCTCCACGCTGGCAGGCTTCGCGGCGCCGTTGCCCCAGGCGAGCACGTACGGCGCTTTCCCCTGCGCGTTGAACACCAGGTCATAGCGGTCGCGATGTCCCGTGACGCTCGGCAGGTATTCTGGCAGACGCGCATTCAGCGTCGTGATTTTCACGGCCTGCACCAGCCCCCCGTTAAGCGAAACCGGTGGCGACGTTTTTCCCTCAAGACGGTAAAGGACCTCTTTCTTCAGAGGATGCCATGCGTCTTTTTCCGTACTCCGCCACGCGATCTCAACGGGAAGGACGCCATCGCCATTCAGTGAGATGCTGACAGCACTCAGCGGCTGCGGGCGCGCCCAGTGCCACTGCGCTTCGCTTGTCGATAGCTGCTCCCCTTCCCCCTCAAGGTCGATAGCTTCCGGGGATGCCTGGGCAGGTGCGCTGATTGCGTTTACGCCGGTCAAGGTTATCCTCTGGCTCTGCGCATTCAGCACCACCATGAGATAGCGATTCGCATCGGGAGATAAAACCGTATCGGTATCGATCCGATCGAGCTTAAGACGGTCCTGGCCGCTGACGACGTCCAGCAATGGCATATCCTCACGCAGGGTATACCAGCGCTTAAGATCCTCGCTGTGATAGACCGACGCCGTCCCCTGCCACGGCGTCTGCGGAGTATTCCAGAGCAGCTGCAGCTGGGATATGGCGAGCTCCCCCGTCGCCTGCTCCGGCAGGGTCAGCAGATAATGTTGCCCGGCTGCGGCGGCTTTTTGCCCCTCCAGCACAATCTCAACGCCGTTTCCGGAACGGAGCAGGATCTTATCGCTGTCACCGGATCCTTGCGAAGCCGCAAGCGGCGAGGCGTCCAGCGGGAAGAGGCGCAGCGCAGTGGATTGCGCTGGCGTCTGCGGACGCGTCGCGCTGACCAGGCTGAAGGGAACCGGCTCGCCCGACTGGTTAAAGACGCGGACATCATGCAGATCCGGCGACGTACTTTGCTCATAGACGGCGAGCGGCAGCAGCACCCGATACCACTGGGAGGGAACAGACGTATCCAGTGAAAGACCAAAGGCATAGTCCCGGGGCGATTCCGTTTGTCCCTCATCGCAGAACGCCGGGCCGGAAAGCGCCAGCAGCGCGGTACAGGCTACCGCTTTCATCCATTTCATTTTTCATCTCCTGTTTTGGGCGGTAGCGGTGAGAAATACCCCACGATCAGAACCAGTATCGCCACGCCGATAAACGCCACCGCGCGCGACAAACCGCCTCCGCCCGCGCTGTCCACCAGCATCAGTTTAACCATCACCATGCCCAGCAGCGCGGCACCGCAGAGCCACTCCTGCCGGGAAGCCCGACGGGTGGCATGGATCATGACCACCAGCGCGCTCAGCATCCAGAACAGGGCAAAACTGGTCTGGATAAGCCGCGAATCCCACAGCGATGCCATATTCCAGGCCACGTCGCCGTACCAGGCCAGGGCGCGCATCAGCGCGCCGTTCAGCCACCAGAAGCCAAACGCCATCAGCGCAACGGCAGGCCACGGGCGGGCCTGCGAGAGCCACGCCGGGTAGTAGCGATCCACCGCCCGATAAAAGACGACCAGCCCCAGCAGCGCGAACGCCGCGCCTTCCTCAAGCGGGTTTATCAGCGGCAGCCAGGTCTGACGATAGATCACGCCGTCCTGGAAATTGGTCACCACCAGCAGTACCAGCAGCGCCACGACCGCGGGGATCGGCGCCAGGCAGGCGTAGAGTGCAGGCCACTCCCGGAACGGCCACACGCGACGCCGTACGGCTGCAGAAAGCGCCATAATCACCCCGCCGCCTGCGGCCATCGCTAATCCGCTGCCCCAGGCCGCCATGCCCCACGGCAACGACCGGGCAAACCAGTAAAGCTCCGCGGCCAGCGCCAGCAAAATCATCCAGAACAGCGACAGATGCAGCCCCATCGCGATGCGCGGCAGGAGTCTTTCACCGTCGCGCCGCAGCAGCATCAGCGCGGCAGGAAGCGCAACGCACCAGGCGAGATTTGACCAGCCGGCGGCAACGATCTGCTGGTGCCAGAGCTGATAACCCACCATCAGCAGCATAACCGGCCACAGCAGCCATTTGCTGGCATCCAGCTCCCGCCACGCCAGGCGAGCAGCCGCCTGCCGCCAGCCCCAGACCGATGCCGCCGTCAGCGCCAGCACGCCCGCCAGAATCGGTAATTCCTTCGTCAGTGCCAGCCGCGATGCACCTAATAGCGCCACGAGCCAGAACAGCAGCCCGCCTGCCAGCAGCGCCCAGCTGACCGGCAGAAAGAGAGTCCGCCACAGCCAGGCCGCAGCCAGCCAGCAAAGACTGAGGATGGTGAAGATCAGCAGCAGGCTCAGGGACGTAACGCCGTTCGTCTGCGCCCACAGCGCGCTGCCGAGCGCCAGCACCAGCAGCGCCGTCCCGCTATAGCTCATGCGACGCTGGTTCTGCTGTACGCCCAGCCAGAGGATACCCAGCCCTTCCAGCGCCCAGGCCATCGCCGTCCAGCGCGCCGACAGCGCCAGCGGAATGGCGAGCGTGGCAAATCCGCCGCCGACTGCCAGCGCCGCCATGACCAGAGGTCGCCCGATAGAGGGATAGCGCCGCAGCGCAAGGAACGCGAGGGTAAGATAAAATGCACCGTAGCCCAGCGCGCTCAGGGCCGGTCCATATTCCCAGTGCCGGGTCATGCCGTACTGCATCCCGAAACCGATCAGCGGCGGAGCAAACAGCAGCACGCCGTCAATAATTTGCTTCCCTTTCTCCTGCGCCCGCAGCGACAGCACCACGCTCAGGACGCCGAATATCAGCGTATTGGCAATCAGGAACAGCTGGCAGACCCAATAGTCTTCAGGCTGGTAGTCATTCAGCCCCCACAGGCCGCCCACGCCGAACGTAAACAGTAGCCCGAGCAGATTCAGCTCGCGCCAGTGCTGCCAGATGCTGATAGCGAGAATGCCGATGGAAAGCAGGAGATAGAAAGAGAACAGCGCCACAAAGCTGCCGCCCCCGGTAGATAAGAGCAGCGGCGCAAGATACCCGCCGAGGCTCGCCAGCATGGCCAGGCTCAGCGCCTTCTGCAGCACCGCCAGCCCGACGCTCGCCGCGCAAATCACCACCAGAAGCGCAAAGGCCAGCGTCATCGGCAGCATTTGCCAGAGCCGAAAGGCACCAAACACCGTCAGGTAGAGCACGCCGGTCGCCCCGCCCTGGAGGATCAGCGCATAGACACGCTGCCTGTGCCGCAGCCGCCACCCGACCGCCAGCAGGACGATGGCAAACAGCGCCGTTGCCACGAGGCGCAGCTCAAGCGGGAACAGGGAATGTTCCACGGTATAGCGCAGCAGGAATGAAAGACCGAGGAAGAGCAGCAGGATCCCAAGCTTCGCCAGCGGGTTACCCTGCATAAACCAGCGCACCAGCGACGTCAGGATGCCGCCAAAGGCAGAAGGCTGTTTTGCCGCAGGCGTCGGGGCCGGAGCGGGTTCTGCCACGGCAGCGGGAGTATCGGAACGCCAGGGGTCGACAGACGCGGGAGCATCTTCAACCACCGGCGCGGTCACGACCGCCGGAGCGGCAGACTGCACCGGCTCTGGCGCTATCTCATTCGCGCCGCGCTGCTCAAGCGCCTCAATGCGCTGGCGTAGCCGGGCGATCTCCTGTCGAGCCGCCGTACTTCGGTTAAAGCCGATAACCGCAAGCACGGGTGCCACCACCAGCGCAAATACCAGGAACAAACAGCCAAGGATGTAAAGCTCGTCCATGTTTCCACCTTCACCGTAAACGATCCGTTAAGATTGACACAAATAGTTGCATTTGCGCCATCTTAAAAGGTGGAAACATTAGCAGGTCTTAGCTGCCAAACCAGATTGTCGCGGATACCGCAGGCAGCACCAGCACGCCGTCCTGTATCGTTGCCTTGCCCTCTTTATTCTTCCACGCCGCCACCTTCAGCAGCGGTGAATCATCCAGCACCACTTCGCAGGCTTCGCCCCGGTTAATGGCCACCAGCACGCGCTGCTGATTGTAGACGCGAGCAAACACCACCACGTTATCGTGGGCATACACCACCTGACAGCCGCCGTAGCGAAGGGCGAGACTCTGCTTACGCAGCTTCGCCAGCCGCTGATACAGGCTGAACAGCACCTTGTCCTGCTTCTCTGGCTCCCACGGGAAGGTTTTCCGGCAGAACGGATCGTTGTTGCCGTCCAGCCCCACTTCGTCTCCATAATAGATGCACGGCACGCCCGGCCAGGTGAAGAGCCAGGTCACCGCCAGCGGCAGACGCGCCACATCCTTGCCGAGCAGGGATTTAAAGCGGGCGGTATCGTGGCTATCGAGCTGGTTGAACATCCGCAACTGCTGCTGATGAGACAGACCGGCGCGATAGTTCTCCATCCACGCCATGCAGGTTTCAGCGTCGATATGATTCGGATCGTAGGAGATGTCGGTGTTAGCGAGGAATCCCCACAGCGGGAAGGTAAAGCCGCGATAGTTCATCGCCGCATCTTCCGCATCGTTCTGCAGCCACTGGCGCGCGTCGCCAAAGTGCTCGCCAAAGACGAACGCCTCTGGCTGGGCCGCTTTTGCCGAGCGCGTAATCCCGGCGACGTGCTGAAGGTTATTCCGCGCCCCGCCCGCTTCGCCGAGCATATGCACTACGTCCAGACGCCAGCCGTCCATATTCCACGGCGCCTTCAGCCAGTGACGGACGATGCTGTCTTCACCGCCGTAGATTTCATTCACGAGCGTTGGCGACTGGAAATCCAGCTTCGGCAGGCTGGCGTAACCCAGCCAGTCCAGCGCGCGGCCCTCCTCGTTAAAGCTGTACCAGTCGCGCTGCGGCGACTCCGGGTTATGACATGCCCCGCCCATCGACTGGTTATGACGGTCAAACCAGGCGTGCGAATCTCCGCTGTGGTTGAACACGCCGTCCAGAATCAGGCGCATGCCTTCGTTTTGAGTGTTCTTACGCAGGCGCAGCAGCGCCTCGTCACCGCCAAACTGCGCGTCAACGTGGCGATAATCTTCGGTATCGTATTTGTGCACGCTCGGGGCTTTAAACACCGGGTTGAGATACAGCGCCGTCACGCCGAGCTTTTTCAGATACGGCAGCTTTTCGCTGATGCCGTCGAGATCGCCGCCGTAAAAAGTGGATCCGCCCGCCTGCGCGGTTAAGGGCTCATCCCACGCTTTCAGGATAATGTCGTGGCCCGCCGCATGGTGGTGATAGATCTTATCCTGGTCGGCAGTGCATTTTTCGCTGCGCGCAAAACGGTCCGGGAAAATCTGGTAAAACACCTGATCGTTAACCCACTGCGGGCCGTTATCCGGGTAATCGACCGCGAACTGCTCCAGCCGTGCGGGCGGGAAACGGCTAAACCCCTGCGGGGTAAACCACAGCTGGCGGTTATTCCACAGCAGTTTGAAGCTGTAGCGGCGACGCGGCTGCCCGCTGCTCAGGTCGATATTTGCTCGCCACGCCGTTATGCCCGGCTGCGGCTGGCTGCGCAGCTTGTGCATTTTCAACCCGGTCTCTTCGTTATCTATTTCGGCGCGGAGCGTCACGCGTTCAGGCTGATTTTCCCCCGCCAGCCAGAGCGTAATCACAAGGTTGTCTCTGTTTTGCTTAACAAATGGGGCAACCGGAAGGTGCCAGGCGTTTAACATCACGAATCCCCTTTGATGAAATTGACGTCACCTTGCCACAGGGTGGTTAAGGATAGCTCACCATGATGGGATTTATTGGGGGAGGAGGACGGGGGAGGAGTTTTTTGGGGGTAAAAGGGAGTGTAGGCCGGGTAAGCGCAGCGCCACCCGGCATTTTTACCTTACTGCGCTTCCGCCAACTGACGGTCGCGGCGGCATTTAAACACCCAGCCCACCAGCAGCAGCACGATCCACGCGCAGCCCACGTAGAGCGAAATGCGGGTGTCCGGATGGTAGCCAATCAGGCCAATGATAAACACCAGGAAAATCAGCCCGACGACGGTGGTCGCAACGCCGCCCGGTACTTTGAACTTCAGCGCTTTCGCCTCATCCGGTGACAGGCGACGGCGGAAGGCAATCTGCGACAGCAGGATCATGATCCACACCCACACCGTCGCGAAGGTTGCCAGGGACGCAATCACCAGGAAGACGTTCTCCGGCATGATGTAGTTCAGGTAAACCGAGAACAGCAGCGCCACGGTCATCACCACGACGGTCACCCACGGCGTGCCGCGGCGTGAGGTTTTGGCGAACACCTTCGGCGCACTGCCCTGCTCCGCCATGCCGTGCAGCATACGGCCCACGCCAAAGACGTCACTGTTAATCGCGGAGAGCGACGCGGTGAGCACCACAAAGTTCAGAATGCTGGCCGCAAAGGCAATCCCCATATGCTGGAAGGTCAGAACAAACGGGCTACCGTTGGTGCCTACCTGATTCCACGGGTAGATGGACATAATCACGAACAGCGTACCCACGTAGAACACCAGAATACGCATCGGCACCGAGTTGATGGCGCGCGGAATGGACTTCTCCGGATCTTTCGCTTCCCCGGCGGTAATACCGATAATCTCGATACCGCCGTAGGCAAACATCACCATCTGCAGCGACATCACCATTCCGAGCCAGCCGTTGCTGAAGAAGCCGCCGTTGCTCCAGAGGTTGTGAATACCGGTCGGCTGCCCGCCGTTGCCGATTCCCCAGATAATGATGCCGAAACCGGCCACAATCATGATGATGATGGTAGCGACCTTGAAGAAGGAGAACCAGAACTCCAGCTCGCCGAACACCTTCACGCTCATCAGGTTGACGGCGCAAATGATCAGCACCACGCTCAGCACCCAAATCCAGTGCGGCACCGCCGGGAACCAGACGCCCATATAGATGCCAAACGCCGTCACGTCGGCAATCGCCACAATCAGGATTTCAAAGCAGTAGGTCCAGCCGGTGATAAACCCGGCCAGCGGGCCGAGGTTTTCCTGCGCGTAGCGGGAGAAGGAGCTGGCGGACGGGTTGTGAACCGACATTTCGCCGAGGGCGCGCATGATGATATACGCCGCCACGCCGCCGATAATGTACGCCAGCAGAACGCTGGGACCGGCCATTTTGATGGCATCTGCCGAGCCATAAAAAAGACCGGTGCCGATAGCAGAGCCCAGCGCCATAAAGCGGATGTGGCGCGTGCTCAATCCACGTTTAAGTTTGTTAGTGCTTTCCATTTAAATCTTGCCATTCAACACGAAAAAAACAAAAAACCACGGGGCCTTAAGCCCCGTGGTTAAACAGTTTGTTGCCGTTGATTAATGAGCGTTCGATGCGACCTGACGCCCTGCAGCACGGTCCCAGATAATCGCCAGAACCAGTGCAACAACGGTAGGCATCAGCCAGGCCAGCCCCTGCTCGGACAGCGGCAGACGCTGTGTCCATGCCGGCAGTATGTGCGCGAAAGCTGATGCTTTAATCCCGTCAAGGATACCAAAAATCAGGCTGATAAACATGGCTGGCGCAATAATTCGTGAAGAGTTGTTCCACCACGGGCGAGTAAAGCTCAGCACGACCAGCACGATACACGGCGGATAAATCGCCGTCAGCACCGGAATCGAGACCTGAATCAGGTGGCTCAGACCGAGGTTGGACACCGCCATAGAGAAGATGCCGAGGATAAACACCAGGGTGCGGTAAGAGAGCGGCAGATACTGTGCAAAGAACTCTGCGCAGGCGCAGGTCAGGCCAACCGCCGTCACCAGACACGCCAGGAAAATCAGCGCTGCCAGCAGCATACTGCCCGCACCGCCAAAGGTGTGCTGAACGTAGGCGTGCAGGATAGCCGCACCGTTGGCGTTCTGCTCAACCAGCATGGCGCTGTCGGAGCCCAGACGGAACAGCGCCAGATAGAGCAGCGTCAGCCCCACGCCGGCCATCAGGCCAGCCCAGATGGTATAGCGGGTCAGCAGACGCGCTTCGGTCACACCGCGGGAACGCGCGGCGTTAACAATAACGATACCAAACACCATGGCGCCCAGCGTATCCATCGTCAGGTAGCCGTTCACAAAGCCGTTAGAGAACGCGGCGTTTTTATAGGCGTCCATCGCGTCGCTAATCGGGCCCGCTGGCCAGACTATGGCCGCTACCGCCAGAACAATCAGCGCCACAATTTTCAGCGGAGCCAGGAAGTTACCCACGGTATCCAGCAGTTTTCCCGGATAGAGGGAAACCAGAATCACGATCGCGAAGTAGATCAGGCTGTAGATAAACAGCGGCATCGCGCCGTCACCGGTCAGGGGAGCAATACCCACTTCGAAGGAAACGGTTGCCGTACGCGGGGTCGCAAACAGCGGGCCAACGGCGAGATAGCAGACGGTTGCCAGCAGAACGCCCGCCACTTTGCCAATCGGGGTGCTGAGGCTATCCACACCGCCGCCGACTTTCGCCAGCGCAACGACGGTCAGAACCGGCAGACCCACGGCAGTAATCAGGAAACCAAACGCGGCGGTCCAGACGTGTTCACCCGCCTGTAAGCCAACCATTGGAGGGAAAATGATGTTGCCTGCGCCAACGAACAGCGCAAATGTCATAAAGCCCAGCGCGATGATGTCACGCGATTTTAAGTGATGGGTCATAAAACCTTACTGCCTGTGGATGTGGTGTTGAAAACATTGAGATTTTCGATTTCCCTGACGGGACGATACAGCCGAAAATTTGCTCAATTTCAGCGGGAAATGCTCCCGTCCTGGCGTGGAGAAGAATAGTTTTTCGATTTACCACGCAAATACAGTCGGTCTGACAGTATCTGGGGCGCAATTTAAACGCTTATAACGTTTAAAGGCAAGGCGGGATCGCAAAACCAGAACAATATGCCAGCATGAAAATACACCTCAGAACAATACGCTATTTATAAGAAAAACCCATGGCTAATCATGCGAACAAAAAACAGTCAGCCGTATAAAATTCACCCGCGTTTCGCTTGACTGCAAAGCAAACGGGCCAGCAGACGCTGACCCGTGGAAAGGTAAAATGACACGCCTGCCGTCAGGCGATCTTTTTGGCAATTAATCGTTCCGGAATAACGAAACTGAAGCGGGTTCCTTTACCCAGCGTACTCTGAATATCGAGACGGCTTTCATGGTGATTCACCGCGTGTTTCACAATTGCCAGCCCCAGACCGCTTCCGCCAGTCTGCCGGGATCGCGCTTTATCCACACGGTAAAAGCGCTCGGTCAGGCGCGGAATATGCTCAGGCGCAATTCCCGGCCCGTTGTCTTCCACGCTAAACTCAGCCCCCGTTGGGGCATGATGCCAGCGCACCACGATATTCGTCCCCTCCGGCGTATGATTCACCGCGTTATACACCAGGTTGGAAATGGCGCTACGCAGTTCATCTTCGCTGCCCAGCACCTTCAGCGTATTGTCGACCTCAAAGGTCAGGTGATGCTTTTTGTGGCTTAGCGTCTGCGCTTCACGCTCAACGACCCGCAGCATCATCGGCACATCAATCGTGTCATTTAGCGCGAGCGTCGGCGCCGCTTCAATCTTCGAGAGCGTCAGCAGCTGCTTCACCAGCCCTTCCATCCGGTGCGTTTGCTCGCGCATGGTGTGCAGCGCTTTTTCACGCGGCGCGCCTTCCAGCGTTTGCTCCTGCATCATCTCCAGGTATCCCTGAAGCACGGTCAGCGGGGTACGCAGTTCGTGACTGACGTTGGCGAAGAAGTTGCGACGCGCCCCTTCCAGCTGGTGCATCTGGGTGACATCGCGCGCCACCATTAGCCACTGCTTATCGCTGTAGGGCATCACGCGGATTTCCAGATGGCGACCATTATTGAGCTTCAGATTGTGCGGGCGGGTAAAATCACGTTTTTTCAGATACAGCGTGAACTCGGGATAGCGCAGAAGGTTGAGGATATTCTGGCCATTGTCGTCGGGCCAGCGCAGGCCCAGCAGCTGTTGCGCAAGGCCGTTACACCAGAAGATCGTCCCTTCTTCAGTCGTCAGAATAACAGCATCCGGCAGCGACTCTGCACCGCTGCGAAAACGCTTAATCAGGCTTCCCAGCTCGCGGCGACGCTTTTTATTACGCATCTGCATCTGATGCAGACCGTACAGCAGCGGCTCCCAGCTGCCGCTTCCCGGCGGCGGCGTCATACTTCGGTCAACCCACAGCCACCAGGAGAGGCGCAGCAGGTTCCAGAAATGCCAGATCAGCAGCCCGGTGACCGACGCCAGCAGAAACCACGGCAGGTGTCCAAGAAAGGCCCCCAGAAGGAAGGCCGGAATACAGCATAAGATCAGTTCAAAGACGAGCCTTTTCCATGACAGACGTTCCAGCACGCGTCACACTCCTGTCATTGTTCAGAAACGGGTAGAAAAACGATAACCCGTGCCGCGGACCGTCTGCACCATGCGATCGTGGCCGCTCAGTTCCAGTGCTTTTCGCAGGCGGCGAATATGTACGTCAACCGTCCGGTCTTCGACATACACGTTAGTTCCCCAGACGTTATTCAGCAACTGCTCGCGGCTGTAAACGCGTTCCGGATGGGTCATAAAGAAGTGCAGGAGTTTAAATTCGGTAGGCCCCATGTCGAGGGGATTTTCACCGGTCATTACGCGGTGTGAGGTGGGGTCAAGGCTCAGCCCCTGCATCTCGATCACCTCTTCCACCGCCATCGGCGAAATACGGCGCATCACCGCTTTAATGCGGGCAACCAGCTCTTTTGGGGAGAACGGTTTTGTAATGTAATCGTCCGCGCCGGTCTCCAGACCGCGCACGCGATCCTCTTCTTCTCCGCGCGCCGTGAGCATCACAACCGGGATGTCGCGGGTCAGCGCTTCACGCTTCAGGTGTTTGATAAACTGCAGTCCGGAGCCGCCGGGCAACATCCAGTCCAGCAGAATCAGATCGG
Organism: Enterobacter sp. 940_PEND; assembly: GCF_001059415.1. NCBI lineage: Bacteria > Pseudomonadati > Pseudomonadota > Gammaproteobacteria > Enterobacterales > Enterobacteriaceae > Enterobacter > Enterobacter sp. 940_PEND. Next base: position 32,885 of record NZ_JUMS01000093.1, on the reverse strand, counting down.
GCCAGGGTTCATTCAGCTGGTTCACTGCGCTGTCATAATCTTCCGCTTCAACCGGCTGGAAGCCGTTTTGCTCGAGCACGAAGCACACCATTTCACGAATTGGAGCTTCATCTTCTACGACCAGAATACGTCTCGCCATACTTTGCCCTGTCTTATCTTATTTAAGTTACAAGTTTGTAATTCGGCGCCATTATGCGTCAGATTTATGACAGATTTATGAAAAACAGTACCACGATAAGGGGCAAACCGTTGTTTTATTACAGCGGTTATTTTCCCGTCTCTGAACGTTTATAATCCTGCTTTCTCTTTTTTGCCACGGATCAGCTATGCGCATACTTCACACCTCGGACTGGCATCTGGGTCAAAATTTTTACAGCAAAAGCCGTGCGGCTGAACATGAAGCCTTCCTGAACTGGCTGCTGGAAACGGCCCGGACGCACGAGGTGGACGCGATTATTGTGGCGGGTGACATCTTTGATACCGGCTCGCCCCCCAGCTATGCGCGTGAACTGTACAACCGCTTCGTGGTGAATTTGCAGCAAACCGGCTGTCATCTGGTGATTGTCGCCGGCAACCATGATTCCGTCGCGACGCTCAATGAATCCCGCGACATCCTGGCATTTCTCAATACCACCGTCGTCGCCAGCGCCGGGCACGCCCCGCAGATCCTGAAAAAACGCGACGGCACGCCGGGGGCGGTGCTGTGCCCCATTCCGTTTTTGCGTCCGCGCGACATCGTGCAAAGCCAGGCGGGGCTGTCGGGTGCGGAAAAGCAGCAGCATCTATTACAGGCCATCACCGACTATTATCACCAGCAGCACGCCGATGCCTGCGCCCTGCGCGGCGACCAGCCGATTCCGGTAATTGCGACGGGGCATCTCACCACCGTCGGGGCCAGTAAAAGTGACGCGGTACGTGACATCTATATCGGCACGCTGGATGCCTTTCCGGCGCAGAACTTCCCTCCAGCCGACTACATTGCGCTCGGGCACATACACCGGGCTCAGATCGTCGGCGGCAGCGAGCACATCCGCTACTGCGGCTCGCCAATTTCGCTCAGCTTTGACGAAACGGGCAAGGCCAAATCCGTCCATCTGGTGAGCTTCTCCGAAGGAAAACTTCACGCCGTCGAGACGCTGGAGGTGCCCGTCACCCAGCCGCTGGCGGTGCTGAAGGGCGATCTTGACGCCATTACCGCCCAGCTTGAGCAGTGGCGCGGAACAGCGCTTAACCCGCCCGTCTGGCTGGATATCGAAATCACCACCGACGACTACCTGCACGATATGCAGCGAAAAATTCAGGCGCTGACGGAAGATTTACCCGTCGAAGTCTTACTGGTACGCCGCAGCCGCGAGCAGCGCGAGAAAATTCTGTTAAGCGCTCAACGCGAAACGCTCAGTGAACTGCGGGTTGAAGAGGTGTTTGAACGCAGGCTCTCGCAGGAGGAAATTGACGACGCGAAGCGCGCAAGACTCAGCGAACTGTTCAGCCATACCCTGCATGCGCTCAATGATGAGGAAGAAAACGCATGAAAATTTTGAGCCTGCGTCTGAAAAATCTCAACTCCCTCAAGGGCGAGTGGAAAATTGACTTTACCGCGGAGCCGTTTGCCAGCAACGGTCTGTTTGCCATCACCGGCGCAACCGGGGCAGGTAAAACCACCCTGCTTGACGCCATCTGTCTGGCGCTTTATCACGAAACGCCACGCCTGCAGAAGGTTTCTCAGGCGCAAAACGACCTGATGACGCGCGACACCGCCGAGTGCCTGGCGGAAGTGGAGTTCGAGGTAAAAGGCACCGCCTATCGCGCATTCTGGAGCCAGAACCGCGCGCGCAACCAGCCGGACGGAAACCTGCAGGCGCCGCGCGTGGAGCTGGCGCGCTGCGAAGATGGCAAAATCCTGGCCGACAAAGTGACGGATAAACTGGAGCAAACCGCCGCGCTCACCGGGCTGGACTATGGCCGCTTCACCCGCTCCATGCTGCTCTCACAGGGGCAGTTTGCCGCCTTCCTTAATGCCAAGCCGAGCGATCGCGCCGAGCTGCTGGAAGAACTGACCGGCACCGAGATCTACGGCCAGATTTCCGCCATGGTGTTTGAGAAACACAAAGCCGCCCGCAGCGTGCTTGAAAAGTGCGAGGCGCAGGCGGCGGGCGTCGTGCTGTTGAGCGAAGAGCAACAGCAGCAGTTGCAGCAAAGTTTGCAGGCGCTTACTGACGAAGAGAAAACCCTGCTGGTTCAGCAGCAAAGCCAACAGAAAGATTTTCAGTGGCTTACGCGCCATGATGAGCTCGTGCTTGAGCAACAGCGCGTCACCGCGATGCAGCAGCAGGCGCAACAGGCGCTGACGAACGCTGCGCCAGAGCTGGCAAAGCTCCAGCTTGCTCTGCCCGCCGCCCAGCTTCGACCGCTTTGGGAGCACCAGCAGGAGCAAACCGCGCGCCTGAGGCAAACCCAGCAGCGAATTATTGAAGTAAATACTCGCTTACAAGCCAAAACCGCGCTGCGCGCGCGGATCCGTCATACCGCCCAGCGGAATCATGAGCAGCTTCAAACCGAGCAGACGGCGCTGGCGCAGTGGCTGGCGGAGCACGAACGCTATCGCCTGCTGGGGCAGGAGATTGCCGGCTGGCGTGCCCAGTTCTCTCAGCTTAACCGCGACAAAACGCAGTTAGCCTCGCTTGCTGCGCGGATGGGGGAATTACGCAACAGGCTGGCTGAGATGCCGGAAAATTCGCTGACGCTGACGGCAGATGAGGTCAGTGCGGCTATGGAGCAGCAGTCCCGGTCACGCACGCTGCGTCAGCGGCTGACGTCGCTGCATGCCCGCTATCAGCCGCTGCAAAAGCGCCTGCGCCAGAGCGGTGAAAGCGTGCTGAAGGCCCAGGCCGAACAAAACAAACTCAATGAAACGCTGACGCTGCGTCGCCAGCAGTACAAAGAGAAACACCAGCACTATCTGGACCTCAAGGCCCTCTGCGAAACCGAAGCGACGATCAAAAAGCTGGAACATTATCGTTCGCAGCTTGAGGCCGGCAAACCCTGTCCGCTGTGCGGCTCCAGCGAGCATCCCGCCGTTGCGCAATACCAGTCGCTTGAGCTGACGGATAACCAGCGCCGCCGTGATGACCTGGAAAAAGAGGTCGCCGCCCTTAAAGAGGAAGGGCTGCTGGTGCTGGGGCAGGTAAATGCCCTGACGCAGCAGATCCAGCGCGAGACAGACGAAGCGCAGATGCTCTCTCAGGAAGAGCAAGCACTCACTAAAGAGTGGATGGAAGCCTGCACTTCCCTGAACATCGCGTTGAATATTCAGGAAGATATCTCGCCATGGATGAACGAGCAGGAACAGTACGAGCGCCAGCTCTATCAGCTCAGCCAGCGTCTGACCCTGCAAAACCAGTTAAACGAGCAGGAAGTGCAGGAGCGACAGCATCAGCAGCAGCTGACGGCCGCGCGCCAGGCGCTGGAAAACACCCTGCTTTCGCTATCGCTTAACGTACCTGAAGACGGTAATGAAGCCGCCTGGCTGCACGCCCGCGAAGCGGAATTCGCGCAGTGGCAGGAGAAACAAACGCAGCACGGCGCGCTTCTGGAACGCATAAACGCGCTGAAGCCGCTGCTCGACGCGCTTCCGGAAACGAACGGCGAAGAGGCCGAACCGACCATTCCGGACGGCTGGCGAGACGTTCACGACGAATGCGTGTCGCTACAAAGCCAGCTCACCGCACATCAGCAGCAGGAAAAGCTGGAGCAAGAGCGCCTGCTTCAGTCGCAGGCACAGTTCACCGCGGCGCTCTCAGCGAGCTGCTTTGCCGATCGGGACGCGTTCCTTGCCGCCCTGCTGGATGACGACGCTATTCGTCGCCTCGAACAGCTGAAGCAGTCGCTGGAAAGCCAGATACAGCAGGCCGCGGCCCTTTCCAGCCAGGCTAACCAGCAGCTGCATTCTCATCTGGCGATGCGGCCGGAAGGGCTCAACGCCGATGCCCCCACGCTGCAAAGCCAGCTGCAGCAGCTGGCGCAACGGCTTCGCGAGAACACGACGCATCAGGGCGAGATCCGCCAGCAGCTTAAGCAGGACAGCGATAACCGTCAGCACCAGCTGGCGTTGATGCAGCAAATTGAAGAGGCCGCGCGCGAGGCGGACGACTGGGGTTATCTGAACGCGCTGATCGGCTCCAGCACCGGCGACAAGTTCCGTAAATTCGCGCAAGGGCTGACGCTGGATAATCTCGTCTGGCTTGCTAACCAGCAGCTTAACCGTCTGCACGGGCGTTATCTGCTGCAGCGCAAGGCCAGCGACGCGCTGGAGCTGGAAGTGGTCGATACCTGGCAGGCGGATGCGGTTCGCGATACCCGCACGCTCTCGGGCGGCGAGAGCTTCCTGGTCAGCCTGGCGCTGGCGCTGGCCCTTTCCGATCTGGTGAGCCATAAGACGCGGATCGATTCCCTGTTCCTGGATGAAGGGTTCGGCACGCTCGACAGTGAAACGCTGGATACCGCGCTGGATGCGCTCGACGCGCTGAACGCCACCGGGAAAACCATCGGCGTGATCAGCCACGTTGAGGCGATGAAAGAGCGCATTCCGGTGCAGATCAAGGTGAAGAAGATCAACGGGCTGGGATACAGCAGGCTGGATAAGGTGTTTGCGGTGGAATAAATGGGGATCGGTGCGGTCTGGTGCCCTCACCCTGGCCCTCTCCCACGGGGAGAGGGTACAAACATCAAAAACAGCAACTTTCGTTGCTGTTTAGCTTTTACCTTGCCTCACCCTGGCCCTCTCCCACAGGGAGAGGGAATAAACATTATTTGCTTTTATTCCGGCCACAGCCACGCCGCGCCGCGCACGCCGCTGGAGTCACCGTGGACAGCTTTGCGGATCGGGGTTTCACACTCGCCGCCGAAGACCCACTGTTTGACAAGGTTCGGAACCGTGGCGTACAGCCGGTCAACGTTGCTCATGCCGCCGCCGAGCACAATCACGTCCGGATCGAGAATATTCACCACGTGCGCCAGGGATTTCGCCAGCCGCATTTCGTAGCGGCTAAGGGCCAGCTCGGCGACCGGATCCTGTTCTTCGACCAGACGCATGATTTCGTTGCCCTTTAACGGCTGGCCGCTTAAGCGGTGGTAATCGGTCGCAAAACCGGTGCCGGAGATAAACGTCTCAATACAGCCCTGCTTTCCGCAGTAGCACGGCACTTCAGCGCGGTATTTAAGCTCGTCTTCATCCATCCACGGCAGCGGGTTGTGTCCCCACTCGCCTGCCGTGCCGTTGCCGCCGATATGGGCACGCCCGCCGAACGCCACGCCCGCTCCGCAGCCGGTACCAACGATCACGGCAAAAACGGTCTGAGCACCGGCCGCCGCGCCGTCGATGGCCTCAGAGACCGCCAGACAGTTGGCGTCGTTGGCCAGACGCACTTCCCGGTTCAGACGTTGGCTCAAATCTTTGTCAAACGGCTGACCGTTGAGCCAGGTGGAGTTGGCATTTTTAACCACCCCGGTATACGGCGAGATCGACCCCGGGATCCCCATCCCGACGCTGCCGGTTTGCCCTGTCGCCTGCTCTGCCATCTCAACCAGGCTGGCAATCGTCTCGATAGTCTGGTGATAATCATCGCGCGGTGTCGGTAAACGGTGGCGGAACAGCTGCTCCCCCTGCTCGCTCAGTGCGATGACTTCTGTTTTGGTGCCGCCCAAATCGATCCCAATACGCACAAGACTCTCCTCATTATTTTGATTATCAACAGAGTAGAAGCACGCTTCCCGATTAGCAATGCAAGCGATGCGACAATTCGTTATCATGCCCGCTGATTTAACGACAAGGCCGTGGAAATTATCATGCTGTGGTTCAAAAATTTGATGGTTTACCGTCTCAGCCGCGACGTTTCGCTGCGTGCAGAAGAGATGGAAAAACAGTTAGCCGCTTATACCTTTTCCCCTTGCGGTAGCCAGGATATGGCGAAAACCGGCTGGGTTCCGCCAATGGGTTCACAAAGCGATGCACTGACCCACGCCAGCAGCACGGGTCAAATCATCGTCTGCGCCCGTAAAGAAGAGAAAATCCTGCCGACGCCGGTGGTTAAGCAGGCGCTCGAAGCGAAAATTTTCAAGCTGGAAGCCGAACAGGGCCGCAAGCTGAAAAAGACCGAAAAAGATTCGCTAAAAGACGAAGTGCTGCACTCCCTGCTGCCGCGCGCCTTCAGCCGCTTCAGCCAGACCATGATGTGGATCGACACCGTCAACGGGCTGATCATGGTGGACTGCGCCAGCGCCAAGAAAGCAGAAGATACGCTGGCCCTGCTGCGTAAAAGCATCGGATCTTTACCGGTCGTTCCGCTGGCGCTGGAAACGCCGATCGAGCTTACGTTGACCGAATGGGTACGCAGCGGCGCTGCGGCTCAGGGTTTCCAGATCCTTGATGAAGCCGAGCTGAAAGCCCTGCTGGAAGATGGCGGCGTGATCCGCGCGAAGAAGCAGGATCTGGTGAGCGACGAGATCGCTGTACACATCGAAGCGGGTAAAGTGGTCACTAAACTGGCGCTCGACTGGCAGCAGCGCATCCAGTTCGTGATGTGCGACGACGGCTCCGTGAAACGTCTGAAGTTCTGCGACGAGCTGCGCGATCAGAACGAAGATATCGACAGGGAAGATTACGCCCAGCGCTTTGACGCGGACTTTATCCTGATGACCGGCGAGCTGGCCGCGTTGATTCAGAATCTGGTGGAAGGTCTCGGCGGCGAAGCGCAGAGATAACAGGCAAAACGCAGGCCGGGTAAGCGTTAGCGCCACCCGGCTTATTTTTTATTTCAGGTAGCGGCACAGATAAGAGGTAGGTTCAGCGACCTGCAAATGGAACTCGCTGTGGCCAGGGACGTTGAAAACTTGCCCGGCAGCGTAAACTTTCCATTCCGTTTCACCAGGCAGTAAGACGTTCAGCGCCCCGCTGACGACCGTCATTTCTTCAGCTTCCGCCGTGCCAAAGGTGTATTCCCCTTCCGCCATAACGCCGACACTGGCGCGGCCAGTGCTGCTGCTGGTAAAACCAATGGATTTCACTTTACCGGAAAAGTATTCGTTACTTTGAAGCATGAACTGGCCCTTATATTTTTAGATAAAAATTCACTATAGGGGCCACGCTCATCACCTGTCACGCAAAATCATTACATAAGGAGTTCCGAGGCCAGGCGAGCCATCAGAACGTTGGATAACAGCACGGGAACATCCAGCGCTTTTTGCAGCAGATCACGATGATGCTGATGGAAACCGAGGCAGTCCAGGATCAAGACATCTGCCCCTCTCTCAAGCAGTTCCTTCCCGGCAGCAATGAGCCTGGCCTCACTGTCCCAGAACGGATTTGCCAGCGCATACAAGGGCACTTTTTCCAGCACGTGCCACTTTGCCTCCTGGTTATCCATGAGCTCCTCAATAGGTACAATCACCCCCACCTGATGACCATCCACGATGGAGGCCACCAGCGGCGGAATGATGCGCATCGGTTCCAGCAGAATCGCATTGCGCGCCATGAGCCCCTTAATGGGGGCCGTGCTCATCAGCAAAATAACGTCATAACCTTGATTATCGAGCACTTCTATTACGCCCTGCAGCGAGCGCTCGATTTTCTGGCGTGAAACATGCGCCAGTTTACCGTCGCTTAATAACGTCGCCAGGGGATCCTCCCCCGCCTCGACAGCGTAGTCTTCCATGACCTCTTCCCGACTCATCTTCCCCAGCAGGCTAAGATGCGTTATCTGTTGTTCAGATACATGCTCGGTTAAGAGCGGTAACACTTCGCTTACAGGGACCACACCAATGGTGAGGATCGCCAACGTTGCCTTCATCTTGATCGCCTTCCATTACTCCAACATCGTGCACACAGGTACAGGCTCACTACGCTGCACAGTTCATTTTTTCAACAAAACAGCACCAAGCGTAGCAGGTGATCCCGACATCGAAATGTAAAGATCGCCTGCCGATACCGGAGTTACTTGTAATAACTAAATATTAACTCCTGCTTAACTTTCCCGATGAGTAAAAAGTGTGATTCAGGCACGATACTGGAACGTTTAGGAAAACATTCAGGTTATGTCGGGATCTTCATAGCGCCGTTTCGCATCCAGCGCTTCCTGTTCAGTCTCGTGTTCACTGATCAGCGAGTCCGGCTTGGGGTGATCGGCACGCAGTTGGTACCAGGTCACGGTATGACCCGTCTGGCCTTTTTCAACGGTAACAACGCGCGCTTCACGCGGATAGGGAGGTCTGGTTGGCATAGCTCATCCTTTTTTTATGTCTGAGCTATAAGTATAGACGCCGGTTAGCTGGCACAAGCCAAACGCAGGGCGGTAATAATCTGAATCACAACCTCTTCGGGAGAGGCTGACGCATCCACCACGTGGTGAGCCGCTTCGCGGTATAGCGCATCGCGTTCGGCCAGCACTTCGCTCACCTCTTCGCTGAGCGGCCTGGAGGTCAGCGCGGGGCGTTGCCCCTCTTCCGGAAAGGCTTCCAGCCGCCCTACCAGAGCCGACACCGGCGCGCTGAGATAAATCACAATCCCCTTTTCGCGCATAAAGTGACGATTGCACTCCGCCAGAACGATGCCGCCGCCGGTCGCGATCACGGCAGACGGGGTGGTGACCGCTTTCAGCGCGGCCGTTTCGCGCGCGCGAAAGCTCTCCCATCCCTCTTGCTCAACGATCTCAGCGATGGTTTTTCCGGCCTCGGTTTGCAGCCAGTGGTCGGTATCAACAAACTGGCGATGACACACGCGTGCCAGCTCCAGGCCAACGGTGGTTTTCCCACAGCCGCGGGGGCCAACTAAAAAGATGGGTTGGGTCATGCCAGGTGTTCCCCTTGATGCCGAATGGCTGAAGAGTGTAAAGAAATAATTGCAGAAGATGTTGCGATTACTTTACTGCAAAGCGGTACGGGATGACAACCCTGTGGAGGTCACACTGTACCACAAATTGACAATAATTATCATTACGCTGTGCGGCGCTTCACTTCCAGCAGCCATTTATCCAGCTCGGCAGCGAACTGCTGACGGTCGCGCTGGGACAGGCTGTCCGGTCCACCGGTCTGCACGCCGCTGGCCCGCATCGTATCCATAAAATCGCGCATGGTGAGCTTTTCCCGAATGGTCGAAGGCGAGTAACGCTCCCCGCGCGGATTGAGCGCCGCCGCCCCTTTCTCCAGCACTTCGGCAGCCAGCGGAATATCCGCCGTGATAACCAGATCCTCCGCGCTGCACAGGCGAACAATTTCGTTATCCGCCACGTCGAACCCGGCCGGCACGCGCAAGGAGCGGATAAACCGCGAAGGCGGTACGCGAATATTCTGGTTAGCCACCAGCGTCAGCGGCATCTGAACGCGCTCGGCGGCACGAAATAAAATCTCTTTAATCACATTCGGACACGCGTCCGCATCAACCCAAATCGCCATATTGTCTCCCCATAATGACTCTGCCGACTATTGTCGCCTGCATTTCGTTGTTAAGCTATCAATCAGAGAAAACAACGCATAATGACGGAGAATCGTGATGGACAAGAAAATCGGGTTTATCGGCTGCGGTAACATGGGCAAAGCCATCCTGGGCGGTCTGATCGCCAGCGGGCAGGTGCTGCCGGGTCAGATTTGGGTCTATACCCCGTCACCGGACAAAGTCGCCGAGTTGCGCGATCAATACGGGATCAACGCCGCCGAAAGCGCGCAGGAAGTCGCCCAGGTCGCCGATATCGTCTTTGGCGCCGTCAAGCCAAACATCATGATCAAAGTGCTAAGCGATATCACCTCCAGCCTGAATAAAGAGACGCTAGTCGTGTCGATTGCCGCGGGCGTCACGCTCGATCAGCTGGCGCGCGCGCTGGGTCACGATCGTAAAATCGTCCGCGCGATGCCTAACACCCCCTCGCTGGTCAATGCCGGCATGACCTCCGTCACGCCTAACGCGCTGGTGACCACGGAAGAAGTGGCCGACGTGCTGAATATTTTCCGCTGCTTCGGTGAAGCAGAAGTGATTGCCGAATCGATGATCCATCCGGTGGTTGGCGTGAGTGGCTCAGCCCCTGCCTATGTGTTCATGTTTTTAGAAGCGATGGCCGACGCCGCCGTGCTTGGCGGAATGCCGCGCGCGCAGGCGTATAAGTTCGCCGCGCAGGCCGTCATGGGCTCCGCCAAAATGGTGCTGGAAACCGGCAAACATCCGGGTGAACTGAAAGATATGGTCTGCTCTCCGGGCGGTACCACCATCGAAGCGGTGCGGGTGCTGGAAGAGCGCGGGTTCCGCTCGGCCGTCATTGAAGCGATGGCAAAATGCATGGAAAAATCAGAGAAGCTGAGTAAATCCTGATTTCTGACCGGGCGTCAGGCGGCCACTTCGGTGCGGCCGCGCCCGGCATTTTTCGCCTTATACAGCGCCACGTCAGCCGCCTTTAGCCATTCCCGATAGTGTCCAAACTGCGGTCCCCAGGGGGCAACGCCGACGCTGATGCGCAGCGCTTCTTTTGGCGCGCACGGTAACGTCAGCTTTTCCAGCCGCTCATGCAGTCGCGACATCACGGCGATGGCGCTCTCCGCCGCGGTCTGCGACATGATCACTGCAAACTCATCCCCGCCAAACCGGCCGATCGCATCGCCTGACCGTACCGACCGCTGGAGCTGACGCGTAATAGCAACGATCGCCTCGTCGCCCACGTCGTGCCCCCAGGTGTCGTTGATGTTTTTAAAGTGGTCGATATCAATCAGCAATATCGTGGCGGTGCTGTGGTCGCGCCGACAATGCTCAAATTCATTTCGCAGCAGCATTTCCCAGTGTCGGCGGTTGAAGACCCCGGTCATCCCGTCTCGTGTGCTCATCATTTCCAGCCGCTGCTTATGTTCCGCAAGCCTGACGGCGGTTCGGTGGCTAAGCCAGGCAAACAGCATGGGATACAGCACGAGTACGGGTAACGTTAAGCCCCACTCCACAAGGTCGGGGTTGAAGACGGCCACCTTCCCGACGAGTGGCAGCGTCACCAGCGCGGAGAGCAGGGTCAACGCGATCCCCGGGATAAACAGGCGACAGCCCCCGGAGCCCATCATATTCATCCCCACCATCATCACCAGCGCTGCCGTGGGTAACGCATTCATCCCCATCACGCCGATCCAGAGCCCGGCAATAATGGCATCGATTTTAAGATTGAAAATTTCCTGCTGATGGGGTGAAGCGGCGCGGCAGGACAGTTGCCAGGCAAAATGGGGCCAGACGAACGACCACCCCACCAGTAAAAGCCACCAGCCGCCGGGTAAAAAATGGGTGACCAGCATCCCCGCAACGGGGAAAAACATTGCCGCCAGGCCGACGGCGCGCGCCAGCCTGACTCGCCGGGCAAACTGAATGCCGGCGCGGTGAGGGTCATCCTGAGAAAGGGTTAAACTCCACTCTTCCCGAATGCGCTTTTTGTTGTAATACGTTTCATCATTCATCATTTTTGGGAATATTCTGAAACATTTTCCCAAATTATAGAGAGGGGGTCTGCGGGGAAAGTATGAAATTTCGGGTGAGCCGCCGGAGCCGCTCACCCGTTTGAACTACACTTTTTTCTTCAGGCACGCGCTCATGAACTTGCTGCGGTCGTCCCCTTTAAGGGACTGTTCGGTTGCTTTCGCATTACACTCGCGCATTTTTTGCTGCTGCGGCGTCAGGCTTTTTTCAGCCGGCTTCGCGGCGCCGTTTTTAAGGCAGTCGCTCATGTATGTCTTGCGAGCATCTCCCTTCAGACTCTGAGACGTCGCCTGTTGATTACAGGTGGTCATACGCTGCTGTTGCGGCGTTAACGTTTTCTCTTCCGCGTTCGCCGATGCGATCAGGAACAGGCCAGAGAGCAGAGTAACCAGTAATGTTGTTTTCATTGCACCATCCTTTTGTGAACATTCCCTGTAAGTCTGGTTCGTGACAGGAAAAAAACCACCCGGCAGATGTGATTTCCGCCGGGATTTTATCATTTAAGACCCAGCGCCGCCTTCATGGTGTAGAACAGATCCGTTTGATCGGTCAGGCCTACCACGTTTGCCGCGTGCGGCCCATAGGCTGCAATGCGCAGCTGGGTGCCGGTGTGCTCCATGGACTCTTCTTCAGAGTTGCCGTAGCTCAACACCATAACGGCGCCATCTTTGGTATTCAGCGCCTGCGTCAGGCCCGGGGCCTTGGTATCTGCCGGAATAATCTGGCTGGCGTGCGCATGGTCCGCGGTGACCACCACCAGGGTGTTACCGTCTTTTTTCGCGAACTCAAGCGCCTTCTGCACCGCTTCGTCCAGATCGACGGTTTCGCCAATCTGGCCGCACGGATTCGCTGCATGATCCTGCTTATCAATCGACGCGCCTTCCACCTGCAGGAAGAACCCTTTTTCGCTCTTGCTCAGCAGAGAGATGGCTTTATCAGTCATCGCCGCCAGCGTCGGTACGCTGTCCGTGCGTTTCGGGTTAGGCGTACAGGTTACTGCAGGTTTATCGATATTGCCGTGATAAGAGGCTTTTGGTCCTTCCCAGCGCACGGGCATGTTGCCGTCAGAGAATAGCCCCAGCAGCGGCTTGTCCTGGTTCGCCTCGGTGATGGCTGCCAGCGAACTGGCGTCACTCACCAGCTGATAGCCGCGGGCCTGCGCCTGCTCGCGCAGCGTTTTGCCCTGCCACTCGCCCGCCGTCGCGGTTTCTGCGAAGGTTTTCGCGCCGCCGCCCAGGGTCACGTCAGGACGCGCGTTCAGCAGCTGTTCCGTAATCGAGCCTTTGCCGCCTTTTTCCAGCGCGTTCGTCGGACATTTTTCGCTGGTCACTGACGGACCGTAGCATTTACGCGAGGTTACATGCGCCACCAGCGCCGCGGGCGTTGCATCCTGAAGTTCAGCGGTGGAGACGTTGCCGGTCGCAAGGCCCGCCGCTTTTGCCATCTCCAGAAGGGTTTGGTGATCTTTTTCGTGAATATCCACACCCAGCGCGCCATTATAGGTTTTCACGCCGGTGGACCACGCCGTAGCAGAGGCCGCCGAGTCCGTGACGTAATCCGGTTTACCGGTTTTTTTATCCAGCGCGTAATGGGTATATTGTCCGGTCAACGGTAATGCGTCGATACCTTTAAAAAAGCCGCCCGCACCCTCGGCATAATTTCGCGCCGCCGTAATTTCGGAATCCCCCATTCCATCGCCAATAAGCAGAATAATATTTTTCGCCGGCTTATCATTCAGCGAAGCGCGAATAGCGGCAGTTTGATCTTCTGATAAACGGCGTGCGCCGCCAGGCTGGGTGATATCCCCTTTTGCCGCGCGATTATCCAGCACGCTGGTTTGGGCAGTATCGGCATAAATGGCAGGGGTAATTAACAGGGGAAGTAATGCGATGAAAAGTGCGCTCTGTTTCAATTTATTTTCTCCATGTACAAATACATAAAAATAAAAACAGAGCGACTATAGGCATCCTGCATGACAATTCTATGACACGTCGTTACGTCCTGTGACGGTTTAGGTGCGCGGATGCCTTAACAGCTTCTTTACGTACTGGTGGAGCATCTCGGCATCCTCAACCGGAACCTGCGATTCAGGCCTGACGCTGTCCAATGCGCCTTCCACGCTCTCAATCAACGCCTGTTGATCGGTTTTCGCCATTTGTCGCAGCAGCGCGGTGACCACAATTTCCAGCGCTTCGACCTGAGCAATCAGCTCTTTTGACTCCTCTTCCTTTTGTGCCAGTTTGACCAGCAATTCAGCAATGAGATTTTTCATCGTGCCAGTTCCTTTTTCAGTTTTGTCTGAAGTTAGCATTCTGAATCCATAATGCAAAGAGAAGAAATTTATTATGGTATGCAAAAGTGATGCAGGAATAAAAATAAAGAACCGCCGCGGTGAGCGAAACGTTTTTCTATAAAAAAACGCCGCATTTTGTTATATAAAAATGCGGCTACCATAAGAATATATAATACATCAACGAAACGATTATCTCGACGATTTCGCTTCCGCCATTTGTCTGCGGCGACGCAGCGCAATAGCCAGCTGGATAATATTGATTAAAACGACAATCGCCGTGGCGGCAAATACCCAACGAAAACCGGCCATCGCGGAAACGGATGCGCCAATAAGCGGACCGGCAACATTCCCCAGATACATGAATGACTGGTTATATCCAAAGATACGCCCCGTCACCTGGTCGCTGGAATATTTAACCAGCAGGGTCTGTACCGCAGGCAACATGGCGCCATCAGCAAAGCCGAGCAGAAACCGCAATACGCCAAGCTGAAGCGGAGAGGTGACAAACGACATCGCGAAGAAGAGCACCACCGCAAAGATCAGCGTCGCCATCAGGATGCGCGCGGTGCCGATCCTGTCACCCAGTTTTCCCAGACGCGGCGCGGAAATCAGGGCGGATACGCCCGGTACGGCGGCAATCATGCCGCTCAGAAAAGCGATATTTGTGCTATCCGGCTCCATCGACTTGATAAACAGCGCCAGAATCGGACCGACCGAACCGTTACAGAGCTGGATAACCATAGTGGTCACAAACAGGCTGATCATCAGTCCCGGATAGGGCAGCGAGGCGAAGACGGCCTTGCCGCTCAGGCGTTCAGATTTACTGATAACCGGGCGTCCCCCCTCTTTTATAAGAAAGAGCGTGACCAGAAAACTGACCACCAGCAGGATCGCGGTGATGATAAATACCGCGCGCAGCCCGACGTGGTCCGCCAGAAAGCCCCCCAGCAGCGGACCGCCGATGACGCCGCTGATCTGCGCCGTTGAGAGCGTGCTCAGCGCCCAGCCGCTACGCTCGCGCGGCACCTGAGAGGCGACCAGCGCCATGGCGTTTGGAATGTACCCGGACGTCAGCCCCATCACCGCGCGCAGGAAAAACAGCTGCCAGACGTTGGTGGCGAAGGCCTGGAGCAGAATGGCGATCGCCATCCCGAGCGAGGCGCGCAGCAGCATCAGTTTACGGCCTTTCCGATCCGCCAGGCTGCCCCACATCGGTGACACAATGGCGGACACCAGAAACGTGACGCTGAACGTCAGGCCGGACCACATGGAGAGCGCTTCATGCGAGGTCACCCCCAGCTGCGAGACGTACAGCGGCAGGAACGGCAGGATCTGGCTAATGGCCAGCCCGGTAAAGAAGCAGCCAAACCAGACCGAGATAAGATTAACTTTCCAGGATTCCATAACGAAATAGTCTTCATTTTTAGGCGAATTCGCCTACAGATTAGCAAGTTACGCGTTTTGACGTCGCACCAGAGATGCGGCCCGACTGACTTTGGTGTTTTATCTTCCCAGTCATCATATTTGTGAAACAAGTCACAATTCATCCATTTTCTGGCGGAATATTATGCTTTACTGGCAGAGGCCAAAACCGCGCATTCCCAGATGAAAATGGTTAGCATGCGCCGCGTTATACTCCGGTCCCAGGCCGTTCCCGTAGTAGCCACAGCTCGCCGCCAGCATGGCCTTTAGCCATGGCTGCGTTGTTGCCGCCTTCCAGCCGTTCAGCACCGTGACGCGTTCACCGTTCGCCAGACGAAAAGCGGCAATATCCAGCGCCTCCGCCGTGGCATGTTCACTGCGGCGCGCGTCAGGGCGGTGATAAATATTGCGGCAGGCAAAGCTGCCAAGGTGGTCGATACGCGCGAGCTCGCTGCCCGTATAGCGTTTTGTCAGCGGCCGGGCCTGCTGGCTGATAAAGAGAGCTGAGCTGAGCGCCAGCGGGCAGCTGGCAAGAAAGCTGCTGTTCAGGCCGACAGGGCCGAAGTCACGCACGCGCACGACGTTGTTAAGGGGACACGCGCCGCCGCTGTCCGCTACCGGCTGGGTGCGGATGAGATCGCGTTGGTTAACCTGTAACAGCAGGCTCGCGCACGCCTCGGGAGTTAAACGCCGAAGCTTATACTGAGTGATTCGGCCTGGCGGATCGTCAAGCGTCAGCGGCGTGAAAGGGTTGTAGTAAGGCGGCAACCAGCGGTAACCCAGCGTTGCGATGGTCAAAATGATAAATCCGGTCAGCAGCGTTTTTCCTCTCACTCTCCCCCCTCAACATTCCCCAAAACATTATGGCAGAAGGCCGCGAAACACGCCGGGCATCGTGGTATGTTATTGGCTTTTCGTCAGACTGGAAGAGAGTGAGATGGCTAAGCAGCGCGTAGGTATTGTCTTTGGGGGAAAATCAGCGGAGCACGAAGTGTCATTGCAATCGGCCAAAAATATCGTTGATGCGATCGATAAAAGCCGTTTCGACGTGGTGCTGCTGGGCATTGATAAACAGGGTCAGTGGCACGTTAACGATGCCAGCCAGTATCTGCTGAACGCTCACGATCCGGCCCATATCGCCCTTAATCCTTCGGAAGTAAGCGTCGCCACCGTACCCGGCGTCGTGAAGGGGCAGCTCATCGACGCCGGCAACGCTCAGGCTCTCGCCCAGATCGACGTTGTCTTCCCTATTGTTCACGGCACCTTGGGCGAAGATGGTTCCCTGCAGGGGATGCTGCGCATGGCCAACCTGCCGTTCGTCGGCTCGGACGTACTCGGCTCTGCCGCGTGCATGGACAAAGACGTCACCAAACGCCTGCTGCGCGATGCCGGGCTGAATATTGCGCCATTCGTGACCCTCACCCGCGCAAACCGCGACAAACACAGCTTCGCGCAAATCAGCGGAGAGCTGGGTCTGCCGCTGTTTGTGAAGCCGGCAAACCAGGGCTCCTCCGTGGGCGTCAGCAAAGTCACCAGCGAAGCAGAGTTCACGCAGGCCGTCCGTCTGGCGTTTGAGTTCGACCATAAAGTGGTGGTTGAGCAGGGCATCAAAGGCCGTGAAATTGAGTGCGCCGTGCTGGGCAACGATTTTCCACAGGCGAGCACCTGCGGCGAAGTGGTGTTAAACAGCGACTTCTACTCGTACGACACCAAATACATTGATGACAAAGGCGCGCAGGTTGTCGTTCCTGCGGATATCGATCCGGCGATTAACGATAAGATCCGGGCGATCGCCATTCGCGCTTATCAGACGCTCGGCTGCTGCGGCATGGCGCGCGTGGATGTGTTCCTGACGCAGGAAAACGAAGTGGTGATCAATGAAATCAACACGCTGCCGGGGTTCACTAACATCAGCATGTATCCAAAACTGTGGCAGGCCAGCGGCCTGAGCTACCCGGAACTGATCACCCGCCTGATAGAACTGGCGCTGGAGCGTCACGCCGCCGACAGCGCGCTTAAAAGTTCCGTAAACGGTTAATCGGCGCTCTTCGCCTCATCCGCTGTCGTCTCTTCAGGACGACGGCGGATAATCAGCCCCGCCAGCCAGAAACTTATCACCCAGGTCACCAGCCCGACGGCATAGGTTTGCCACCCTTTTGCTTCAAACCCCAACAGGCCCACGACACCGTTAAGAATAAAGATCAGCCCGATGGCAAAGGCGTAGTAGTGCCAGTCACGGCGTAGTTTGGACGTGAGCTTCATAACAACTCCGGCAGGAAAAAAAGACATCCTCTCACAGTTTTTCGGCCAGGTCTGTGGCAGATACGGAAATTCTGAAACGCGACGCAATTTCACTTAAGTGATGAAATTGTGATGTGCTGCAGAAATCGACAATCCAGGAGAATTCCTGAGCGCAAATTACCACGATTCTGATATTGACAAATGCGATGACCTGTCAAACTCACCCCGTAAGACGCGTATTAAAACAGAGTGATACCACGGGAGGTCAACATGGCTGACTTTACATTGTCGAAACCGATTTTTGGCGGCAAACCAAAAACCTCCACGGCGGGTAATATTGCTTATGCCCTGTTTGTCCTGTTCTGCTTCTGGGCCGGCTCCCAGCTGCTCAACATGCTGGTCCATGCCCCCGGCGTTTATGAACACCTGATGCAGGTGCAGGATAACGGACGCCCGCGAGTTGAGATTGGGTTTGGCGTAAGCACCCTGTTCGGCCTGATCCCCTTCCTCGCGGGATGTATGATTCTGGGCGTTGTAGCGTTAGTTCTGCGCTTTCGCCGTCGCCGTTAAAGCCCCATACAGCGCGCCCGGCGATCGTCCACGCGTTTTGCGAACCATGCGGTTGTCAGGTTACGCGTGATCTTCGGGCTTTCCAGCTGGATCCCCGGCAGGATCGCCCTCGGTAACGTTTTCCCACTTTTCTGCTCCGCAAGCGCAAACACCTTCTTGTACAGATCCGTTTTCTCAAAGGCCAGGCTATCGCCTTTCTCAAGCTGACGGCGAATGTCGCTGTTGCTTAAGCCAAGCGTTGTCGATAATTTCCGTACTGCCAGCTCGGTGCTTCCCGCCTCGCTGCTGCCGTAAGCGATGAGATCGCCGTCCAGCGCCAGCTTGACGCCGCTTGCGCGGCTGACCGCACTCTGGAACGCCGCATTACGGCTGGCATACCAGCCCGCGTTAAAGTCGGCAAAGCGGTACAGCGGCTCATTGTAGTTCGCCGGATAGTTCAGCAGATGATACGTGCCGAACCACAGCCCACCGCGCAGGGAGAAGACCTCCTGACGTACCGTACCGTCGATTTTCCACGGGTAGCCGTCGGTATGCTTCTCCGCGAACGCAATGCTCACCTGCATCGGGCCACCGGTATGTACCGGGTTCAGCGAGCCAAACAGCTTCTGCCCCATCGGGACCATACTGATGAAATCATCAAAGATGGCGCTAAGCTGTTTTTCGGTTTTCACCGCATCCAGCCGTTCGCTGTAGCTTTTGCCGTTCGGCGAGGTGATTTTAAGCGCGGTATGCACCAGGAAAACCGGGATATGCATGGACTCCGCGCGGCGGTCGATCTCTTTCCAGGCAATTTTGTTCAGGCCCGGCACGACCGGGTCTGACTGGTACATCGACTCCTGCTGCGCCACCGCCAGCACCGAGCAGATATTCTCCTCGGTCGGCGCGATCTTTTGGCTTTCAAAGGTTTTTGCCAGCGCATCTGCCCACGCATTGCGATCCTTCACGCTGGCGGGCATTTTCTGCCGCACAACGCTCGCCACATCGACGGGCTTCTCCCCCTTTTTGAGCGGAGCGGCACCTTTTTCGGCACAGCCTGCCAGCACAAGAGCGGCCAGCAAGGACAACGGTAACGCGCGCGGTACGGCAAAAGACATAGCAACTTCCTGTATTAGCTAAATGTGTTGGTGACTTCCTGCAGGTCACGATCGTCCAGCTCACGTTCAAAACTGCGCAGACGTTTGTAGATGGACATCAGTTCTACCAGGGTGGTCCAGGAGCTGATCAGGTACTGGAACGAGCCTCGAACCTGACCGAAAACGTTGGTAATCTGCGTCATCAGACCGAGCGTAATCGTACCCGCAACAATCGACGGGAACAGCAGGAACAAACCGAAAACGTTATCCACCTGCAGATACAAAATACGCGCGATGTTGAAATACATATAGTGGAAGTAGAGTCGGAAGTAGTTACGACGCACGGCGCCAAACAGCTCGCGGACGGTCGGCGGCGAGGCGCGGTTGGCATCATCTTCACCGTAAACCAGCTCTTTACGGTAAGCGGCTTCCACGCGTTGATTTTTAAACTCCAGACCCGGCAGCTTGATCCCCACTACCGCCAGCAGGCCCGTCCCCATCAGCGACCAGACGATCGCGGCAATCACCAGACCATACGGAATATGACCGACAATAGGCAGATCCGGCACGTGCGCAGAGAGCGTTACCAGCACGGGCAGGAAGGCGATCAGCGTCATGATGGCGTTGATAAAGCTGACGCCCATGTCTTCAAGGGTGGAGGCAAAACGCATGGTGTCTTCCTGCACGCGCTGCGCGGCGCCTTCGATATGGCGCAGGTGCTGCCAGTGCGCCATGTAATGTTCATTCATCGCGGTACGCCAGCGGAAAACGTAGTGGCTGACGAAGAAGTTGTTCATCACGCCGATGATAACCGCAATCAGGGCGATACCGAGGAAGATCCCGACTTCATGGTAGAACTGGTTGATGGTCACCTTGTGCGGCGAGCTCAGCGCGGTCTGGATCAAATCGTAGAACGGCGCATACCAGGCGTTAACCGCCACGCCCACTTCGACAAGAAACCAGGTGACAAAGATAATCAGCGATGTGCCGAGGATCGACCAGTACTGCCAGCGGTGCGGAGAATACATAAACCAGAACAGCGCAAACAGCCCAACGCACACCATATAGTAGGCGTAAAACAGCAGATAGCTCAGCGACCAGAAGCGCGCCGCGCTAATCGGCACCTCGCCCGTTGCTCCCGTGATACGCGTCAGCCATGCGCCGCCGCCCGCCTGCCAGAAAATGACAGCGATGAGTGCCCAAATAAATGCCGACAGGAAAAAAGGCCCCGGCTTTGGGAAAAAAGACTTAAACATAATGCTTCCTTCTTGTTGTTATGGCTGTTGCTGCGCACAACACGTTACCACACGAAAAACCTGCCCGAGCCAGCCTCCCGGCTCCGGCAAAAAGGTCAGACCCGAGCGTTAATTATTAGTTCGCTTTCCAGTTTTCAAGAATTGTTTCGGTGCGTTTCACCGCGAGAGGATTCGCCGGCGCGATGAAGTTACGCCAGACGTCGTTGTGGTGGTTAATCAGGATCTGCGCATCTGCCGCCGGGCGATTGGCGGTAGTGTGGGCATCTTCCGCCACGGTAATGTGATAACCCCGGCTGACGCCGTTCTTAATCGTCGCATCGACGCAGTAGTCGGTGGCGCAGCCGCAGATGACAAACTCGCGAATGCCCTGCTCACGCAGCAGCGCCTCTAGCGCGGTGTTATAGAAGGCATCACAGGCGGTTTTAGTGACGTAAAGCGCGTCAGCAGGCTGATGGAGTTCAGGCAGTAGCGCAAACCCTTCGCTTCCCTCTTCCAGGCCCCCGGCCTCGGTATGTTGAATAAAAATCACCTTGTCGGCTGCCTGCGTAAGCTGGTTGATCAGAGAGACACACTTTTCGCGCTGATGACGAGGGGTTTCAAATACCCCGTTCTGCATATCGACAACCATAACCACACGCTTCTCAGACATACCGTTCTCCGTAAGATTGAGTGACACTGGTGCCTATCATAAGCCCGATGTCACAAAATGGGAGATGGCTTGTCAGTAAATTGTTCATATTTACCCATGGTTACGTTTTTCTCGCTATCGTTATGCAATTCGGGGCATTGCGCGGTACCGTTTAGTAGTATAAATACCCATTACTTTCCTCATTCACTTCATGGATGCTTTTCGTTGAAACGTTGTCTGCTCTCTTTTGCCGCGCTGTGTGCGGTGAGCTTTTCTACCGCCCAGGCAGCCCAACCGCTGACGGCGCCCGTTTTAGCTTCAGATATTGCCGATCGCTACGCGAACCTTATCTATTACGGCAGCGGCGCGACCGGGATGGCGATGGTCGTCATCGACGGCAACCAGCGTGTGTTCCGCAGCTTTGGCGAAACGCGCCCAGGAAATAACGTTCACCCGCAGCTGGATTCCGTTATCCGCATCGCGTCCTTAACCAAGCTGATGACCAGCGAAATGCTGGTGAAACTGCTCGACCAGGGCGTGGTGAAGCTCGACGACCCGCTCAGCAAATACGCGCCGCCAGGCGCCCGGGTACCCACGTATCAGGGGACGCCAATCCGGCTTGTGAACCTTGCCACCCACACCAGCGCCCTGCCCCGCGAGCAGCCAGGCGGGGCGGCGCACCGTGACGTATTTGTCTGGCCAACGCGCGACCAGCGCTGGAGCTACCTGAGCACCGCCACGCTGAAGGCGGCGCCGGGTTCGCAGGCCTCTTATTCAAACCTGGCCTTTGACCTGCTGGCGGACGCCCTTTCAACGGCGGCTGGCAAACCCTACACGCAGCTGTTTGAAGAGCAGATAACCCGTCCGCTGGGTATGAAAGACACCACCTTTACCCCGTCCCCGGATCAGTGTCGTCGCCTGATGGTGGCGGAGAAAGGCGCTAGCCCCTGTAATAACACGCTCGCGGCCGTGGGCAGCGGCGGGGTCTATTCCACGCCTGGCGACATGATGCGCTGGATGCAGCAGTTCCTTTCCTCAGATTTCTACGCCCGCAGCAGCCAGGCCGATCGCATGCAGACCCTGATTTATCAGCGCACTCAGCTGCAACGCGTCATCGGGATGGACGTGCCGGGTAAAGCCGATGCGCTCGGCATGGGGTGGGTCTATATGGCACCGAAAAATGGCCGTCCGGGTATTATTCAGAAAACCGGCGGCGGCGGCGGATTCATCACCTATATGGCCATGATCCCGCAGTCAAACGTGGGCGCATTTGTGGTGGTCACCCGCTCCCCGCATACGCGTTTCGTCAATATGAGTGACGGGATTAATAACTTAGTGGCTGAACTGAGCGCCAATAAAGCCCAGGTGCTCACCGCGTCAAACTGATCTTAATATTCCGTGGGCAAGCGGTTGATGCTGACCAGCTTGCCCCGGCTCATGTTGATATAATTTCCCTGCCTCAGGGCGGCAAGCACCTCGGCAACAACGGAGCGTGAAATTCTTGTGCTCTGTTGAATATGATTCATCACACCGATTTTTGAACGCAGCGTTTCATCCCATTCCGCCATATTCAGCAGCATCGAGCGGATCTGGTGATAGGAGTTATTTCCCACCAGCTGCTTATCGCGTTTCTCAAGAATGTAAGTTATCCAGGATAACCAGCAGAAGGCCTCTTTCCAGAGTGAATACTGCTGGATAAGTTGACGGGTGGTTTCCGTGGGCAAATAAAAACCGGTACAGGCCGTTTTAGCAATTACCCTGTATTCGTGAGAGTGATTAATCACCACCGTAGACAGCCCGAATATAAAAGGGGCAGTCGCAATCCCCACCAGCAGTTCATCAGAAGTTCGATAAACCTCAATAACGCCGGTTTGTAATACGATCGTACAAGGCTCATTCCATTCGTCTGACGTAATTAATTGCTGGGGCGCACATGTAAAAGGAGTACTGGCCGCTGTTAAATACTGTTCGAGCCGGCGTAATTCAGAAAGCGGTTTCGCATTAACGTTCATGCAGACCTCAAGTCATCCGTATTTGTCGGTCCAATATTATTTTTATTACTTATATAAAAAGCGGGGGAGATAACCACTCCCCCCGCTTTTATTCATTTCCAGGTATATTTCACGCCCAGATTTGCGCCCCAGTTCTGATCAACGTCGCCGCCGCCCAGATAAGTGGCATCGGTGTACGCACTGAAGTTCTTCGTGAAGCTGAACTGGGTGCCCAGCCCTACCCGCACAGCGGAGCCTTTCACGCCGCTATCAATGCTGTCACCGTTAATATCGGCATTGTTATCGGCGTCGTCATAGACGTAGGCCAGTTTGAAGTAAGGCGTCAGAGCCTGTTCGCCGCCGTAGTTGAAGGTGTAACCCGTATCAACGCCGAGTTCATAACGCAGGCTATCGTAAGATTGCCCATCAACGCGCATGTCATTACTCAGACGATAATCATCGCCAGACTGGAACAGGCCAGAAACGGCGGCATATGGCGTAACGTAGCCAGAGAGGTTTGGCTTCCAGTCATAGCCCAGCTTCAGCCCAAAACCAACAGCATCATTCGTGGTATTGCCGTCAACGTACTGACCGTTGCTCATGTTGGCGGAGAGATCGCTGTTGAAGCGGGTGTAGCTCAGGGAGCTGTCGAGGAACAGATCGTTCATGAACTTCGCTGACGCATAGATCATCGCAGTCTGGCTATCCTGATCGACCTGACCGGTACGATCGCTGGTATCACCCTTCGCGAAACCTGCCGCACCACCGACGATCCACTTCGCGTTATTACCGTCAATCTGGGTGTCCACACCCACCATAATGCCGCTCACGTCCTGATCGTAGCTGATAACGCCATTGTCACCGTCGAAGTTGCCACCGAAGTAGCTCACCCACGCCCCGCCGTTATCCGCCAGGCCGTGACGGCTGTTGGTCAGACGCGTGCCAACGGTATCCTGCTGCAGATTCCAGATATTGGTATTGGCAGATGGGATGCTCAGCGCCATATTGGCAGAGTCGGTCAGCTCTTTCTGCTGAAGGACAACGGCGTCACCCTGCTGCTGCGCCTGATAGGTGTAAGCGCCTAAATCGGCTTTGTTTGCGGCAGTAAAGCTGACTGTGGTATCCGCATTATTGTCATAGACGCGAATAATCTCTTTGTTTTTGTAATCAGCAACGGAACCGGCACCGGTCGCATCGTCGATGCGCACCTGGTAGTTACCTGCAACGTCACCGTTTACTGACAGATGGCCATTAGAGTTAATCGCCACAACACCGTAGTCGTAATCGGCATTGTACTTATCGTTAGTGATATAGCGTGCGTTGTTCAAATCGCTGTTCAGGACGTAATCTCGGCTGGCAACGTTAAGCACCCCGCCATCGGTCAGTTCCATATTGTGCGTATCAACCTGACCCAGCCCCAGCGCCAGCTCAGCACCGTTATCCACGGTGATGGTGTTGGCATACAGTTGGGCCGTTTCTTCCGTCAGTGCCGCACGGCTATAGCTGTCCAGATACAGACGGTCGGTCGCCACGGCACCGCTGTCTCCAATATTCATTGATGAAGCATTGGTCAGGGTGATGGAGTCCGCCAGCAGGCCAGAGTCTTCGACGTTAACCTGAGACTGGTTGTTTACCGTCAGCGTGTCGATATTAGAAAGCTTGCGGGTATCCCACTCAGAGCCGTTATCCAGCGCGATGTTAAACAGCCCGCTCTGATACACCGCTTCACCCGCAACGTGTCCGTTGCTGTCATAAACGGAATCCGGCCAAATGCTGTTAGGGGATAAGCTACTCCAGTCTACGTTGCTGTAGCCCAGGCCATACATCTGCGCTGGGCCGATAGCCTCGACGCTGGACTGTGCTGCACCGACCCATTTGCTGCCGTTGGTCAGGGTGACATCCAGCTTATCGGTGCCATCCCAGCCGTTGGTGGTTGGGTTATAGACACCGTCTGCAGTGGTATCCGTAGCCGGATCGCCGTTCGGATAGAAGTTGTTGTCGAAGGTGCTGGAGAACAGAATATCGCCAGTAACGGTGGAGTGATCGAACGTGGCAGTGGTCTGCATCGCGTTATCAGACGCGCTAGCGGCAACGATCAGCGCCGCATCATCCGCCGCCGTGGCATTCGTTTCACCGTAGTCGCTCGGCTTCGCGGTTTGACCGTAGAACCCGTTGGTCCCCAGATCGCGGTACGCGCCTGAGGTCAGAACAGAGTCTTTCACCACCAGCGTGTCGGTAAATACTTTGCTGCTGTTGGCTACGCCTTCCACACCGTCGTAAGGGGTATTATCCGGCTCCTGATAACCCTGCGTCAGGGTAATACCGGCAATGTGGGAATTATTCTGGATAACAATATCGGACTCCACATCCAGGGTAATCGCATTACCCAGATTATACGTGTCCAGATTGTGTCTTTCCGTATTTTCCCCGTTCACGACATCATACGCATAATGCTCATAGGTATCGTTAATGGTGGAATTATCTACGGTCAGGTTAAAACGATCGTATTGAGAATGGTTGGTGCCATCGGTATCCAGGCCGTCAGCACACGAGGAGGTCATACACTTAGAGGTAATCATACCATTAATGGTGCTGTTGGAAATGCTTAACGCATTCGCCCGCCCATTGATGCCATCATCCAGATAGTATGTTGAAATAACACCATTCACGGTGCTTTTATTAATCACCGGATAAATATCGCCGTCGTGGGTCGCGTCTGAGTAATCCCAGTCGGCATAGCCATAATACCAGGGAGCGGAAGCGGTATTATCGTATCCGAATGTATTATATGTCGTACCGGAAATATCCTTCGCATTGGCCTGAGAAGCGATAGCCAGGGTGCAGGCTAATGCAAGTTGAGATACAACGAGTTTCTTTTTCCATGTTTGCATTGGGTCATCCCTCCTCAGGGACGTAAGCAAGTTTGTCCATCAATGATTTTGCAATGTTTAGTTTAATTGCGGAGGGAATTATGCATTTTCATTTCGAAAAGGTTCAATGAATGTTTCCATTAAGTCCGTATCCAGACTAATAACACATCAAAACCTAGAAATCATCTGTCACTACAGATAAATATTATAAAAACAAAGCATTAAAATAGAGACGAAACAATAATGTACATATAAAAATAAATAATGAATAATTTTCAATGATGTTTTCTATTTAATATAAAAACAATATGAATAACTTATCTCCATTTCGGCGTTATACTGTCCTGCATTATATATTGATGCCAAAAAACCAGACTCATCGCATTTTACAAAATAAAATGCCCACTTTTACCAAAACACCTGTCTTCACTTTGAGGTACACTAGCCTTCTTTGTTCCACAAACATCAGGCATACCATGACCGATTTAATTGCACGTCCCCGCCGCCTGCGCAAGTCACCTGCACTGCGCGCTATGTTTGAAGAGACAACCCTGACCTTAAACGATCTGGTGTTGCCGATTTTTGTCGAAGAAGAGATCGATGACTACAAAGCCATCGAAGCCATGCCGGGCGTAATGCGCATTCCGGAGAAATATCTGGCGCGTGAGATTGAACGCATCGCCAACGCGGGGATCCGCTCGGTGATGACCTTCGGCATCTCTCACCATACCGATGCCACCGGCAGCGACGCGTGGAAAGAAGATGGCCTCGTCGCCCGCATGTCCCGCATCTGCAAAGAGACCGTGCCGGAAATGGTGGTTATGTCAGACACCTGCTTCTGCGAATATACCTCTCACGGCCACTGCGGCGTGCTGTGCGATCACGGCGTGGATAACGATTCCACCCTGCTGAACCTCGGCAAACAGGCGGTCGTGGCTGCCGCTGCGGGTGCGGACTTCATCGCGCCCTCTGCCGCAATGGACGGACAGGTTCAGGCGATCCGTCAGGCGCTGGACGCGGCGGGCTTTACCGACACCGCCATCATGTCTTACTCCACCAAATTTGCCTCCTCCTTCTACGGCCCGTTCCGTGAAGCTGCGGGCACGGCGCTGAAGGGCGATCGTAAAACCTATCAGATGAACCCGCTTAACCGTCGGGAAGCGATTCGCGAATCCCTGCTCGACGAAGCCCAGGGCGCAGACTGCCTGATGGTGAAACCTGCGGGCGCGTACCTTGATATCCTGCGCGACATCCGCGAGCGCACCGAGTTGCCGCTGGGCGCTTACCAGGTCAGCGGCGAGTACGCGATGATCAAATTCGCCGCGCTGGCCGGTGCGATTGACGAAGAGAAAGTGGTCCTCGAAAGCCTCGGCGCCATCAAACGCGCAGGCGCGGATCTGATCTTCAGCTACTTCGCGCTGGATCTGGCCGAGAAGAAAATTCTGCGTTAATCCGCTTTAGCGCCGGGTGGCGGCTTCGCCTTACCCGGCCTGCTCTCTGCGCTAATCTTCACCAAACTGCAATACAACCGACATCTGCGCCTTCTACTGTCTTCGCAAGACGGCAGGAGGAGTAACCATGTTTAGCCTCGATAGCGTTCTCGACGATCTTTGGCCTCAGGCGAGGCCTGCCCCCTGGCAAAAAAGTCTGTTAAAAAGACTGTTCTACGAAGACGAATTTCAGCAATTTGCCGCAGCACACCGCCACCTGAAAGGGCTGGATATGGTGGAGCAAGTTCTGGAACACCTTGATATTCTCTGCACCGTTTCCGCCCGCGATCTTGAACAAATCCCCGAACATGGCCCTCTGGTCATTATTGCCAACCACCCGACGGGTACGCTGGACGGTCTGGCGCTGATGTACGCCGTTTCTCGCGTGCGACGCGATGTTAAAGTCGTCACCAACAGGATGCTGACCCACCTTGAGCCCCTCAGCTCGCTGTTTATTCCGGTGGATAATATGGGCGGCAGGACGGCGAAAACGTCTCTTGTGCAGATGGAACAGCATCTGCAAAACGCGGGGGTACTGATTTTCTTCCCGGCCGGTGAAGTTTCTCGTCCCACGCGCAAAGGCATTCGCGACAAAAAGTGGCACTCTGGCTTTATCAAACTCGCCAGCAAGCTGCGCGCTCCGCTGCTGCCGGTACATATTCAGGCGCATAACAGCCTGCTCTTCTATGCCAGCACGCTGGTCTCCCCGACGCTGTCAATGCTGTTACTCATGCAGCAGATGTTCCGCCGCCGCCACAGCCAGCTGCCGATTAAGATCGGCCAGCAGATTGCCTGGCATCACTGGCACAGCGCCACCCTTTCGTCGCGTGAGATGGCCGAACAGTGCCGTCAGCACGTGATGCGTCTTGGCAAGGGATTGCCTGGCGTCTTTAAAACCCAGTGCGCCATTGCCCGCCCGGAAGACCGCGCCACCCTGAAACGCGCGCTGGCGCAGGCCGAATGTCTGGGCAATACCAGCGACGGTAAAACCATCTATCTTTGGCAGCGCAACGGGCAGGAAGACGCCCCGCTGCTGCGCGAGCTGGGCCGCCTGCGCGAGATTGCCTTTCGCGCGGTCGAGGAAGGGAGCGGCAAACGTCGGGACACCGACAGCTACGACGATGATTATCTGCACCTGATCCTGTGGGATGAGGACGATCTGGAGATCGTCGGGGCGTATCGCTTTATGCCGACGGCCATGCAGATCGAAAAGCGCGGCGTTGAGGGGTTGTACAGCTATAGCCTGTTCCACTACGACGACAAAATGCAGGACGTACTGGAGCACGGCATTGAGCTGGGGCGCAGCTTTATTCAGCCGCGCTACTGGGGACGCCGCGGCCTGGACTATTTATGGTCCGGCATTGGAGCCTACCTGGCGCGTTATCCGAACTACCGCTACCTGTTTGGCCCGGTCTCGATTTCCGGTGGCTTACCGCCTGCCGCACGGGATCTGCTGGTGGCCTTTTACCGCCTGTGGTTCCCGGCAACGCATCCGCTGGCCGCGTCACGTCAGCCGTATCCCGCATCGCTGCCGGACGTGCTCGCGCAGTTTGGCGGCGTGGATTACGTGGATGACCTGACAAAGCTGAAATCCCTGCTCGGCAATCTGGGCTGCGGCATTCCGCCGCTCTACAAGCAGTATTCCGAGCTGTGTGAACCCGGCGGCGTGCAGTTTATTGATTTTGGCAGCGACCCGGCGTTTAACGACTGCGTCGACGGACTGGTGCTGGTGGATTTGTGTTACCTGAAGGCGAACCGCTATCAGCGGTATATTGAGGCGCATTTAATACCCTCACCCCAGCCCTCTCCCTAAAAGGGAGAGGGTGAAAACCGCACCGGGCAGTCCCCTCGCGCCTTTGGGGAGAGGGTTAGGGTGAGGGGATCAAGGCGCACGATAAAACGGCTTATCCCCCAAAATCGTCGCCCGCTGCATAATCCGGCGCTGCGGCAGATAGTCCGCATTGGCATAGTGCTGCGTTACGCGGTTATCCCAGATCGCCAGGTCGTTCTCCTGCCAGCGCCAGCGGACCTGAAACTCCGGCCTGGTGATATGCGCGAACAGGAATCCCAGCAGCGCCTCACTCTCTTTCTCGGACACGTCCACGATGCGCGTCGTGAACCCTTCATTCACGAACAGCGCCTGCTTGCCCGTGACAGGATGGGTCCGCACCACCGGGTGCAGCAGCGGAGGATGCTTCGCAACCGCCTCCTGCCAGCGCTGATGTTCCTCTTCCGTTTTACGGTACTTGTATTCCTGGAACGATTTTTTGAAGTCGTGCTCCGCCCGCAGCCCGCTCAGCAGCGTCCGGAACGGCGCGGAGAGCGCCTCATACGCCGCAATCCCGCTGGTCCACAGCGTATCGCCGCCGGTTTCCGGCAGCAGCTTCGCCGCCAGAATCGCCCCGGCGGGAGGCGTCTCGATAAAGGTTACGTCGGTGTGCCAGTTGTCGTTATCCGGCGGGTTATCGTTGTGGGTGTCCAGAACGATAATCTCCTCCACGCCTTCCGCATGCGGATAGACGGGGTGGATATGCAGATCGCCAAAGCGCAGGGCCAGCGCGCGCTGCTGCTGCGGGGTGATCGCCTGTTCCCGCAGGAAAACGACCTGATGGCGCAGCACCGCGTGGTACAGCTGCTCGAACTGGTTATCGCTCAGCGGACGGGTCACATCCAGGCCCGACACCTGCGCGCCAATGTACGGCCCCAGCGGGGTAATGGTCAGACGTTCACTCATTGTATTTCTCCATGCCAGGGCGTCAGGCGGCGCTGTAACGCGCGCAGCCCCAGTTCTAATCCGAAGGCGATCGCGGCGATCACCGCGATCCCTGCCAGCACCACGTCAGTCGCCAGGAACTCTCCCGCCGACTGCACCATAAACCCAAGGCCGCGCGTGGCCGCAATCAGCTCTGCCGCCACCAGCGTGGACCAGCCCACGCCGAGGCCGATGCGCAGCCCGGTTAAAATTTCCGGCAGCGCGCCCGGTAAAATCACGAACAGCAGCACCTGCGTGCGGCTGGCTCCCAGCGACTGCGCCGCGCGGATCCGCACCTGCTGGGCGCTCTTCACGCCTTCCAGCGTTGACATTGCAACCGGCGCAAAGATCGCCAGATAGATGAGTAAAACTTTGGGCGTTTCACCTATGCCGAACCAGATAACCACCAGCGGCAGCCAGGCCAGCGGCGGCACCGGACGGTAAAGCTCAATCAGCGGGTCGAGTATGCCGCGCACCGTCGGGCTTAAGCCCATCGCGATCCCGACCGGTATCCCGATAATTACCGCTGCCAGAAGCGCCACCAGAATACGCGCCAGACTTGCACCTAAGTGCTGCCAGAGCGTGGCATCCATAAAGCCCTGCGGCCCGGCGATGGTAATGAGTTTGACCAGCACCTGGCCCGGCGGCGGCAGAAACAGCGGGCTGACCCACTGCTGGGCAGCAACCGCCCACCACACCGCCAGCAGCACCAGCAGCGTACCGACGCTCAACGTGATTTGGCGCGAGAAAGGCCAGCGCAGCGCCAGACGCGTGCGGCGCGTTTTTTCACTGAAGACGATGCTCATGAGAAAGCCTCCCGTTGTTCAAACACGCGGCTTAAGACGTATTCACGCTGTTCGATAAACAGCGGATCGGATTTGATGCTGCGCACGGGTTCTCCCGCGACGAAGCGGCGGGCGAAATCCAGCGGCAAGCGCTCCAGCACGCGGCCCGGCCCCGGCGAGAGCAGCACCAGCTCCGTCGCCATAAACACCGCCTCTTCGATATCGTGGGTAATCAACAGCACCTGCTTGCCCGTCTCGTGCCACAGGCGCAGCAGCAGGGTTTGCATCTGCTCGCGGGTGAAGGCATCCAGCGCCCCGAACGGCTCGTCCAGCAGCAACAGCTGCGGATTCGCGGCCAGCGCGCGGGCAATACCCACGCGCTGCCGCTGGCCGCCGGAAAGCTGCCAGATAAAGCGTTTTTCCGCCCCTTCCAGCCCCACTTTTTTCAGCATCGTCCGTGCCGTTTCCAGCCGCTGTTCGCGATTGACGCCCGCAAGCTGTAGCCCAAACGCCACGTTTTCCTGCACGTTGCGCCAGGGAAGCAATCCTTCGTTCTGGAAGACCACGCCGCGCTCGGCGCCCGGGCCTTCCACCTTTTTGCCTTCCAGTTGGATGGTGCCATGCTGATAAGGGACAAACCCGGCGATCAGATTCAGCAGCGTGGTTTTTCCGCACCCGGACGGGCCCAGCACCACCAGCAGCTCACCGCTGTCCAGCGTCAGGTTGATGTCCTCCAGCGCGGGCTTACCGCCGTAATCGGCGTACAGGTTCGTAATATTCAGCATGGCGGACTCCTTATTTCACAAAACGATCGGTCACGTACTGGCTGTAATCCGTCGCCACCGCTGGCACTTTGCCCTGCTCTTTCAGGAAGGTGGCGGTATCAACAATCGCTTTGTTTACCGGCCCGGTAAGCTGCTGCACCTGCTGCGCGGGGGTCAGATAGGTATTGCCTTTCACCAGCCCCGGCACGTCCGCTTCCGGCACGCCGCTCAGGCGGGAGAGTTTTTCCAGGTTGGCGGGCTGCTTCAGCCATTCATCCGGGTTAGAGATGTACGGCTGCTGGGCATCAATCGCGCTTTTGGCGAAGGCTTTCACCACCTCAGGATGTTTCTCGGCGAAGTCTTTGCGCACGACCCACACGTCGAGGGTTGGCGCGCCCCACTGGCCCACTTTTTCTGAGTCGGTCAGCACGGTGCCGTCTTTTTCCAGTTCGTTCACTGCCGGTGCCCAGACGTAAGCCCCGTCAATATCCCCGCGCTGCCAGGCCGCGATAATCGCCGGCGGCTGCAGGTTGATGATTTGTACCTGACCCGGCTTGATGCCCCAGTGTTTGAGCGCCGCCAGCAGGCTGTAGTGGGTTGTGGAGATAAACGGCACGGCGATGCGTTTGCCGATCAGATCTTCCGGTTTAGTGATGTTTTTCTTCACTACCAGCGCTTCTGAGTTACCGAGCTGCGAGGCGAGCAGGAAAACCTCGATCGGCACCTGCTGGCTGGCCGCCACCGCCAGCGGGCTGGATCCGATATTGCCGATCTGCACGTCGCCGGAGGCTAACGCACGCACCACGGATGCGCCGCTGTCGAACTTGCGCCAGTCGACTTTCGCGCCGCTCTCTTTCGCAAAGGTGTTGTCCGCCTGCGCGACTTTCGCCGGTTCCGCAGAGGTTTGATACGCGACGGTGACGTCCACCGCCTGCGCCTGAAATGCCCACAGCGCCAGTGCGCCGAGAAGTGTGATTCGCGATGAAATTGCCATAGTGCCTGCTCCCCTTGTTGTTATGAGGGCAGTATTTCCGGCGCGGGAATTTTGATAAAGGAATAAAAATGAATCGCTCATAACGATTCGTTTTTAGATAAAAAGCGGGAAAGGATAGCGAATTTTGTGCGGTTCGTTTTTTCCCTCTCCCCGTGGGCGGAGGGTTACCCAGTAATTTTTTCACCTGAAGTGATGCATGTGGTTTCAGGAAAGTGAATGGCTTACAGCGATGCCCTGGTCCGGCTGTAAATCGCCGAAGCGTTTCCGTAAG